>CAIOHM010000068.1 GCA_903858055.1 uncultured delta proteobacterium | reverse complement strand
GCTCACGTACATCCAGTACGCTCCGCATCGCCGACACCCGCGCCTGGGCCGCGAAAGCCTCGCGACGGCTCGCTCCCACGGGGGCCTGCTGCGGCTTCCGGGGCCGGCGTTGCGGGGCCGGACGGTCGGTTCTTCATGCGGTCCACGCGAGGACGATCGGCTGCACGCGCGCCGCGCCCGCCTCGCGTAGGGCGCTCGTTGCCGCGTGCAGCGTCGCGCCGGTCGTGACCACGTCGTCGACGAGCAACACGCGACGCTGGTGGACCTGCGCCGACGCCCGGTAGGCCCCCGCAAGCGCGCCGAGGCGCTCCTCACGCGTTCTACCTTTTTGGGTGCCGTGTTGGTGCACGCGCACGAGGCCGAAGGGCATCACGCGCAGGCCGAGCTCCGCCGCGACCGCCTGCGCAAGGAGGGTCGCGTGGCAATAGCCGCGCTCGCGTATGCGCTCGGCGGAAGAGGCCACGGGCACGACCACCGCGCCCTCGTCGACCACGCGGCGATCGCGCGCCCACGAGGCCATGAGGTGCCCGAGCGGTCCGGCGAGGTCCGTGCGATCGCGGTACTTCAGGCGCACGACGGCCTCTTGCATGGCCCCGCCGTAGCGGTACGGAGCCCAGGGCTCACCGGGCTCGAGGCTGATCGTGCACGCGCCGCAGAAGCGCCGCTGGGCGCGCGGGGCGAGGTCCGCGTCGCAGGCCAGGCACCCCCGCGGAGCGAAGGTGTCGAGCATGGCGTCGAGCGCCTGAACGAGGATGCGCTCACGGCGGAGCGAGGGGCGCGGCCGGAGCGGGAAGCGAGCAGGCGTGGGTGCGAGGAAGACGGCGGAGTCGTGAAGCGGGCTCATGCCCATTCTATCGATGACCGACCCTCGAATCTTGCGTGCAGACTGCATGCACACACGAAAAAAGAGGAGAACCCCAGGGATTCTCCTCTTCTTTTTTTCGCGAGCGCGCGTCAGTGTGCCGGTGCTGCCGCCGCGGCCTTCTCCTTCGCGACGATCTCGCGGCCGCCCGTGTAGAGGCCGTAGATCGCGCCCCAGCTCATGGCGAGGAGGAGGAGGAACGAGGTGATCGAGATCCACTCGAACTTCTTCACCGCTTCGCGGCTGCCCACGAGGCCCCAGCCCATGGCCCAGGTCTGGAGACCGTTGCCGAGGTGGTAGGAGACGCCGAGCGTGCCGAGCAGGTAGACGATGAGGGTCGGGCCGTCGGCCGAGGTGAACATCTCCTTGGCGATGTCTTCGAACTCTTCGCCGTGGCCCTCGAAGACGTGGGGCTTGATCCACGCGAGGTAGATGTGGGCCGCGAGGAAGAGCAGCACGCCCACCGCCGAGAGGCGCTGGAGGATGAACTTCACGTTGCCGTAGTACGAGTACGAGCCCACGTTCGGGCGCCACATGAAGAGGCGCGCGAGGCCCCAGACCGTGTGGAGCAGCAGCGGCGCGAGCGCGATGATGGCGCCGAGCGCCTCCGCGAACGGGCTCGAGTGGTGCGTGACGGCCGCCTCCCACGCCGCGCCGCCGCGGAGCGACGCGAGGTTGTTCCAGAGGTGGTTCGCGGTCCAAAGACCCAGGGGGACGACGGCCAAGAACGAGCCGAGGCGCGTCTTGAAGAATGCCGCGGGGCCCTTTTCCATCGTCGTGCCGGTCGAGGCGGTGGTGGCGCTCATGGCCGCTCGAATAGGGCGCTCACGGACGCCTTTTCAAGAAACTTGTCGCATCATGGGCTCATGAAGCTCCCGAACCCGGCCTTCCTCGCATTTCCTTCGGCTTTGGCGGCCTTGGCGCTCGGCGGCTTTCTTTGGCTCGGCGCGAGCCCCACGGTGCGGGGCCTCGTCGTGGAGGCGCGGCCCCTCGGTGGCCTCGAGAGCGGCCTCTCGCTCGGTTTTTCCCTGCAGGAAGACCGCTTCCATCAGCGCGCACCGGCCCGCGGCGGCGTGGTCGACGTGACCCTCGACTCGCTGGACGCCCACCGCGAGGCACGCCTCACGCTCGACCACGAGGGCCGCGGAACGCTGCTTTTTCCCTTTGATCTCGCACGCGCGCGGGACCGGCACCTCTCGGTGCGCCTCGAGGCGGCCCTCGTCGAGGGCGAGCATCGCCACCCGCTGCCGTCCGGCGCCTTGCGCCTCGCGCCCCTCGAGAGCGCGCCAAACCCTGCGGAAGACGCACGCTTTCAGCTCCCCCCCGCCGGTCGCAGCGGCCCGCGCCTCCTGCAAGCGCATGCGTCGCAATGGCCGCCGCCCGTCGAGCAGTCCTTCGAGGTCGACTGGCGCGTGGGCGGCGCGGACCCGGACCATGTCACACTCCGAGCGACGGGCGACGAAGGCGTCACGGTCGAGCGCATCGCGAGCGCGGTGCCCGAGGTCGTCCGCACCCGGGTGTTCGTACCGCCCCTCGCGCGCACACTCTCCGTGGTCCTCGAGGAAGGCGAAGGCCCGCCGAGCTCCTGGCGCGGCACGCTCCCGACGCCGCCTTCGAACCTGGCGGTGGCCCCCGCGCTCGGCGAAAACGAAGTCGTCGCGCGCGTGCGGTCCAACGCGCCCGAGGGCTCGTACGGCGTCGAGCTCGTCGACGCAAAGGGTCTCGTCGCGCAGACCACGCTCGCGCTCGCACCCGGCGCGGACGGCTTCGGGGCCGCCGAGCTGCGCTTCCCAGGCGTGCCCACGACGAAGCCGCTGTGGATCGTCGTGCGCGAGACCGTCGGCAGCGACGCGAAGCTCCTCGTACCGGTGGTCGCCGACCGCGATCGCCTCGCGGTGCTCGAGGGGCGCACGAAGCCCAACCTCGACCGCTGGAAGGCCTTCGACGACTTCGCGGACGCCCTCGCGCTCGCGAAGAAGAAGCGACGCCGCGCGATGGCCGGTGCGCTCGCGGCGAGCTTCTTTGGATCGCTCCTCACGCTCGTGGGCGTCTTGGGGCGACGCCGTGGCCGCGAGGGCGAAGCGCCGCTGTCGATCGATGGCACGCGCTCCGTGGTGGACAACACGCGCGGACGGCCGCTGCTCTTGCTCCTCGTCGCCGTGCTCTTCGCGCTCGTCGCGCTCGCCGCGAGCTTGAGCGACCTCTGACCGCCGGGGAGCCCGCGACGCAATCGTGAGCGAGCGCTACTGAATCATCGGTCCGGGCGCGGTAGGGTTCGCCTGCCGATGTCCGAAATCTCCCCTGTCGACCCGAAGTTTGCCAAGGCGCGCGAAGCCTACCTCCAGGCCACGGCGCTCCGCGTGCAGATCGATCGGGGTGAGCTCGGCGCCCTCAAGCGCGATCTCTTCGCGTACTTCGAGGCGAACGCGATCCTCGGCCAGCACTGCCCCGATCGCCCGTGGTTCGGGCACGGCAGCACGGAGCCGTTCCTCGTCGCGGTCGACGCGGCGGCTGCAGCCGTCGCAGGCCTCTCGAACGAGGTCGTGCTGCGGCTCGTCGCCGAGGTCACCGAGCTCCAAGCGGCCGCCGACCTCCTCGCCGGCGCCGTGAAGGGCAAGCGCGCAGCGAAGGAGAGCGCCGTCGCCTACCTCGAGCTTCATGAGTCGCGGTCGCTTGGCACGGCCATCCGCGACGGCGCGCGCTCCGTCGTCGGGCGCAAGACGCACATGCCTTCGAGGACCATCGTCGAGCGCCTTCGCACGGTCACCAGCGCCCCGCCCGCCGAGCTCCAAGCGCACCTCGCGGCCCTGCAGCCCATCGCGGAGAAGTCTGCGCTGAAGGCGCGCATCGCCGCGGTCTTCGAGAGCGCGGACTACCGCAGCGTCTTCGGGTCCGAGGGCGTGTTCGGCGTGCGAAGCCACCTCCGCGCCGCCCACGCGCCGCTCCTCGACATGCGGCGCGCGCTCGATCGCGCCTCTGCGGCGCTCGCGCTCGTCGCCGACGCGCCCAAACGAGAGGCCGTGATCGCCGAGCTCGCGGCCTTCCGCCAGCGCCTCACGCTGCGCAAGTCGATGAAGACCGCGCTCGTCGAGTACGAGGCAAAAGCCGCGGAAATGCGCGCCTCTTTCGCGAAGAACGGCAAGAGCATCGTCGCGTTCGCGGGCACCCTCGAAGCGAGCATCGCCGCGCTCGGGCGCACGATCACCGAGGAGCAGCGATCGATCGAGACCGCGCGCGTGACGCTCGTGGCGAAGAAGCGCGAGCTCGACGCGCTGTTCCTCGCGCACGAGCGGAGCCTCGAGGGTTTCGAAGCGGGCCTCGACGCCGAGAGCGGTAGCGACGACGCCCCGGTGCTCGACCTCGTGGCCGTGCGCACGCTCGAAGCGGCGATCGCCACCCTCGAGCGCACGATCGACGCAGCCATCGCGCGCATCGAGACCACGGAGATCGCGATCGCCGAGAAGGTCAAGGTGCTCACCTTCTGCAACACGAACGTCGCGGAGATCGAACGCTACCGCACGCAGCTCACCGAAGAGCATGCAAAGTACAAAGAGGCAAAGGTTCTCGTCCTGTACTTCAAGCTCGGCGACGACGTCGGCGACCTCCTCGCGAAGCTCGCGGCGACCCTGCGCGGCGGCGACAAAGCGATCGACGCGATCGGCAGCATGAACGTGGTGCTGATCTTCGAGGCCGGCGTGCGCGCAGGCGTGGATCTCGGCATCGCGGCGCTGTACGCGCAGGTGGGGATGACGCTCGTGCTGAGCGGGAGCCTCGCGATCCTCGACGACCGCCGCATGCTCTTCACCTCGCGCCTCGCGCTCTATCTGGGCCTCGGCGCGAAAGCCGAGGTGGGCGTGCCCGAACCGCTCGCCGAGGTCGGCGAAGGCATGAGCTTGCCCATCCCCGACACACTCCTCGAGGCTTCGGTCTCGGCGCGCTGCAGCCTCTACGACGTGCAGTCGTGCACGCTCTATTTGGACGAGGCGCACTGGGGCGCACACTGGAGCCACGAGGTCACGCGGCGCATCGTCTTCTTGAACCGCTACACCCCGCGCGAGGGCGGGCTCGTCACCGCCGAGTGGCTCGACGCGAAGCTCGCCTCGTTCGGCGATTCGCTGGGCGCGAGCGAGACCCTCACCCCCGAGGCCAAGGCCCGTATCGCGGAGGCCGTCATGCGCGATCAGGCCAAAGTCGCGCTCCTGAAGACCGCGCCGGCCCACCTCGCCTTCAGCGCCACCACGCGCACGAACTGGCAGGGAAAGCTCGAGGCCGCGGGCTACGAGGTCGCCAGCCGCGCCACCTCGCAGGTGGTGAACTTCGCGGTTCGCGAGACGCTCCCCGCGGGCGTGAGCCACGTCGCGACGCTCCTCGAGTCCGTCACGCTCTTCAGCGCAGGGGAGATCGCCGGGCAGGCCGCGTACCACAAGGTCACGCCGCCCGCGCTCGTGGGCGGTTCACCGCGCCACTACCTCGAGATCACACAGCGCCAGTCGAACACGGCGAGCTTGCCCTCGGTGAGCATCGCGTGGAGCCAAGCGATGCCCGAGCCGCCGCGGAGCCCCGGCGCCCTCGCGGCGCTCTCGAAGGCCGTGAACGTGGCGGGCAGCACGCTCGCGCGAGAAGGCGTGCCGCGCGCGCCCGTGCCCGTGGAGGCGACTCGCGAAGTGCCCGTCGCCGATGCGGCCGGCTTCGAACAAGAGCTCGGCGCTCGGCTTGCGCTCGTGGCGAGCGGAGGCGAGGCGAGCAAGCTCCTCCAATCGATCCTCGCGGCCCCCGGAAAGGCGCAGACCTTGGCCGAGGGCGCGGGGACCGTCGGATCGCAGCTCGGCGTCGGTGCGCTGTCATCGGCCGCCGACAGCCTCGGATCGCTCGCCGAGTCCGCGCAAGCGATCACGGATCTCGTCTCGCTCGGCGCCTCGTCTTCGGCCTACGTGCGGTACACCGACCAGCCGCGCTCGCGCATCGACGCCTCGAACGCTCTCGTCTTCGACCGCGCGTGGACCCCACAGATCTTCCGCGGCATGCGCTACGAGCTGGCAACGATCGCGCCTCCCACGGCGACCGTGCCGATCATCCCCGGCCTCGACGCGTACTTCGGCTTCGAGCTGCGCTTCACGCGCGAGGTCTCGCAGTACGAGGTGCTCGGGACCGGGACCTTCAGCTACTTGAAGGCGCTCTGGAAAGCCGTCACGAAGCGCGGAGCCGGCGCGGGCACTTCGAAGGCCATGGCGAATCTCGACGCGTACCTCGACCTCCACAACCTGGAGGTCATGGAGATCTTGCGCGCGGTGACCGTCACCCAAAGCGGACCCTCGGACGAGCTCGTCTTCGACGCGGTCTCCGGCGGTCCGGTCGCCGCGGCGGCGATCGCCCTCGGCGACGCGTGCTTTCAGCACTTCGCCTCGAGCGCGGCGAACCCGTTCCTCACGCTGCGCGGCAAGCGCATCGGCAACCCTTCGGAGCTCGCCGCCTGGGCACGCGAGGCGCTGCGTGCACAGCAGGCCCTGGCCGCCACGCTCCGCGAAGCTCTCACCGCAGCGAACCTGCGCGCCGCCGAACGCGATCTCGCCGCGCTCCCGCCGGAGCTTGGCAAGGTCGCGACGGGTTACGCCGCGACGGTCACGCGCCTCCTCGAGAGGCTCGACGCCTTCGAAGCGAAGTTCAACGCGAGCGTGACCCACAAGGAGCCCGTCACCGACCGCGTGGTCTTGCGCGCGAACCTCGCCGCCATGCAGACAGCGATGGCGGATCTCACAGCGGTCTCGCGCGAGGTCTCCGGCGCGATCGAGGCCCTCGGCGTACTCGAGGATCGCGCTGCGACACCCGCGCTCCTCACGCGCGCGCAAGCGCTCCTGCCCCTCGTCGACAGCACGCTCCGCGGCGTGCCTCCGCTCAAGGTGCAGGGGCGCACGCTCGGGCATTTCTTCGATCTCGACGCGACCTTCGCGACCCGCTTCAACGAGACCGCGGCCGCGAAGCTCAGCGACAAGCCGCGCCTCTACGCCGAGTGGCAAGAGAACCCTTCGGGCCCGTGGGCGCTCTTCGTGCGCAGCCTCTACGGACGAGAAGAAGCCGCTGGCTCCCCGCTCTGCACGCTCGTTCCCACGCGCGCCACGTGGAAGGCGGATCGCGGCATTCCCCTGCGCGGCGTCTTCCAGTTCGCCTCCACCGAGACGCGGACGCTGCTCGACGCCCTCGATTTCCATCACTTCAGCCCGCCAACGCTCACCCCCAACGCGCCCGCGCGCGAGGAGGCGACCTACGCCGAGCTCCTCGGCTACCTGCGCGCACGCATCGAGCGCCTCACGAAGCTCCTCGCCGCGATCGACACCTGGAAGCTTCGAAAAGACGACGCGACGAGCAAGCGCATGCCGAACGTCGTGATGCTCGTCGAGGTGCCTGCCCTGAAAGAGCTCGCGGCCCTGCAAGCGGCGCTCGTCCAGGGGCTCCTCCGCTGGCATCTGCGTGCACTCCTCACCCATCGCGCGCTCCTCGCACCCGCCGCCGGTGTGAGCCTCCCCTCGCCCACAGCCGTACCGCTCACGGTCGACCTCCGCGCCAAGCTCAAGGCGTACCTCGAGGCCGCCCCTGACACGGCCCGCTACGACGCCCTGATGCACGGGATCAAGCAGATCTCCTTGCCGGGCGACGAACCCGCGGTGGTCGACGCGAGCGTCGCCGAAACGTCACCGGGCGGCACGGCCTGACGGCGCGCCCCTTCGCGGCCCCTCCCGCGCACGCGATTGTCGGCTATGGACGAACGCGTGACACCGAAGGAACTTGGGTTTTTCGCCCCCGCCGAGTGGGACCACCAGGAAGCCGTCTGGACCGCCTGGCCGAGCCACGGCGAACTTTGGCAAGAGGGCCTCGCGCCGGCGCAGGAGAGCTTCGCAAACCTCGCGAAGGCCATCGCCTCCGCGGGCGAAACGGCGCCGCACCTCCACATTTGCGTGCCGACGCCCGAGGCCGCCGAAGATTGCGCACGCGCCCTCGCAGGCGTGAACCACACGCGCCACATCGAGCTCTTTGGCGACATCTGGCTCCGCGACACGGCGCCGATCTTCCTGCGCAACGCGGGCGGCGAGCGCGCCTCGGCGGTCTTCCGCTTCAACGGCTGGGGCGAGAAGTACGCGCTCCCCGGCGATGACACGCTCGCAGGCCGCATCGCCGCGCACGCAGGGTTCCGCGCGTTCCAACTGCCCCTCGTCCTCGAAGGCGGCTCGGTCGAGTACGACGGCGAGGGCACGGTGCTCACGACGCGCCAGTGCCTCTTGAACCCGAACCGCAACCGCGCACTCGGCGAGGCCGAGATCGAGCGCCAGCTCCACGAGGCGCTCGGCACCGAGAAGGCGCTCTGGGTCACCGACGGCCTGCTCAACGATCACACGGACGGCCACATCGACACGATCGCGCGGCTCATCGCGCCAGGTGTTGCACTCTGCATGGAACCGAGCGGCAGCGACGACCCGAACCGCGAGGTGCTCGTCGCCATTCGCCGTGAGCTCGAGGCCATGGTCGACGCGCGCGGCCGCAAGCTCCAGGTGCACGTGGTGCCCTCGCCGGGCCTCGTCGAGAACGAAGACGGCGACGTCATGCCCGCCTCGCACGTGAACTACCTCGTCACGAACGGTGTGGTCGTGGTGCCGCTTTACGAAACCGATTACGACGACGCGGTCCTCAAGGCCTTCGAGCCGCTCTTCCCCGGCCGGCGCGTGATCGGCGTTCAGGCGAAGCCGATCCTCGAGGGCGGCGGCGCGTTCCACTGCATCACGCAGCAAGTGCCCTCCGGTCGCTGACCTTCCCTCCGCGAGCAAGCGAGACCCCGATGCCCGAAGTCCTCCCGCCCCGCCCCGTCACCGTCGCCGCGATCCAGTGCCCCCTCGGCGATGATCGGCAAACGAACGTCGCCCGCGTGCTCGCGCACATCGAGGAGGCCGCGAAGCGTGGCGCCCAGGTGATTCTCCCGCCGGAGCTCTTCGAAGGCCCGTACTTCTGCCGCCATGAAGACGATGGCTTCGTCGAGTGGGCGCGCCCGCTCGAGGGCAACGAGACCATCGCGAAGGTAGCTGCACTCTGCAAGAAACTCGGCGTCGTGGTTCCCGTCTCGTTCTTCGAGCGCGCGGGCCACGCGCACTACAACACGGTCGCCATGGTGAACGACCAGGGCGAGGTGATGGGCGTCTACCGCAAGAGCCACATCCCCGACGGCCCCGGCTACGAGGAGAAGTTCTACTTCCGCCCCGGCGACACGGGGTTCAGGGTCTGGGAGACCCGCTTCGGCAAGGTCGGCGTGGGGATCTGCTGGGACCAGTGGTACCCGGAGTGCGCGCGCGCGATGGCGCTCCTCGGCGCCGAGGTGCTCTTCTACCCGACCGCCATTGGCTCCGAGCCCCACGACGCGAGCCTCGACACGAAGGACCCGTGGCAGCGCGTGATGCTCGGCCACGCGGTCGCCAACGTGATGCCCGTCGTCGCGGCGAACCGCATCGGCACCGAAGAGGGCCAGAAGTTCTACGGCAGCTCGTTCATCGCGAACCACCGCGGCGACAAGGTCGAGGAGCTCGACCGCGAGGCCGAGGGCGTGATCGTGCACACGTTCGACCTGAACTTCCTGCACCGCCACCGCGCCGCCTGGGGCTTCTTCCGCGACCGCCGCCCGGAGCTCTACGGCCCGCTCGCCACCGCAGACGGCACGCTGCGCGTGTGAGCGCGCCGATTCGAGCAACGTGAACGACGAACCCTTCGACGCCCGCCAGACGGTCACGCGCCTGCTCCTCGTGCTCGTGCCCATGGTGCTCGCCTACGCGGTGCACGAGTTCGCGCACGCGTTCGTGGCCACGAAGCTCGGCGATCCCACGCCGGAGGAAGACGGGCGCCTCACGCTCGACCCGCGCGCGCACATCGACCCGGTGGGCACGCTGCTCTTCCCGACCCGCGCGGTGCTCGGCGGCGGCCTCCCCATGCTCGGCTGGGCACGCCCCACGGCGTTTCGTCCCGATCGCTTCACGGTGCGCATTTCCCCGCGCCTCGGCGACGCGCTCGTCTCGGCCGCTGGCCCGCTCTCGAACGTCGTCTTTGGCTTCGTCGCCGCGCTCGGGCTCGTGTCCGTGCAGCTCTACGCCTACCGCAACGCCGGCGACATGCCGGACTCGCGCTCGTTCGCCGTCGCCCTCGGGGTGCTCCTCCTGCGCCTCGTGCAGGTGAACGCGGTGCTCGCGATCTTCAACGCGCTCCCGGTGCCGCCGCTCGACGGCGCGCGCCTCTTGCCCAAGGTCTTCGACCCGTTCTTCGCCAAGCATGGGCGCTTGCTCTTCCCGCTGCTCTTCTTGGGCATCGCCTTCGTGCCGGGCGTTGCGAGCGCGGTCCTGGGGCGCCCGAGCGCGTACCTCGAAGCGTCGCTTCTCAAGGCCGCGGCGAAGATCGTCGTCCCCGTCGCCGAGGCGATCTTCCCGCACGCGATGCCCACGCTCTGAGGAGCGTGGAGGAGCGCGACCCTACTTCTTCGCGCTCGGCTCGAGCACGAGCACCTCTTGCCCATCCGAGCCCTGCACGAGGCGCCCCGGGATCTCCGCTGCGGGAGATGCGCCGGCCGCCGCGAGCGTGAACGCTTGGCTCGTGGCCATGTGCTTGCCCTCGAGCTCGAGGAGCACGTCGACCACGAGCAAACCAGCCACGCCCTTCGGCACACGCACGGTGCCCTTCAAGGCGATCGGCGCGAGCGCCTTGCACGGCGCGCGCACGGGCTCACCCTTCACGACGAGCACGCCGTCGAGACCGCGCAGCCGCACACGCAGGGTCCCGCTGCCCTTCGCAGCGCCCGTAGGCGTGACGGTCACCACCACGGGCAGGTCCCTCTCCGCGGCGACCGCCCCTTGCAGGCTGCTCGTGACGCGCACGGGAGCCGAGGGTTTTCCCGGGCTTTTGGCGTCGGGACGCGGACCTTTGAGCGCCACGAGGCGCGGCGCTTCGGCCTTCGCGGGCGGCGCGGCGGCCGAAGCGTGGGTGCCCGCGGCGAGCGCCAGGAGGAGGGCCGAGACGAGGTGGTTCATGGTGAGCTCCGACCGGATGGTCACTGGAGGGTGAGGGTAAAGCCGGCGACGTCCGTGCCGAAGCCGCGGAGGTCGACGAGGTAGACGCCGCCCGCGGTCGTGCTCGAGAGCGTCACGCGCGGGCACCCGGCGGTGGCGCCGCGGCCGGTCTCGTCGGCGGCAACGCGGCTGCCTTCCTTGACGACGATGAGGTCGATGACGTCTTGCGTGCAGGTCGAGCCGCCTTGGAGGTTCGAGACCGTGAGGGTCGCGCCCTGGCCGTCGCCGAGGAAGCGGTACCAGCGGGTGGAGCCGTACTTGTTGTCGGGCTCGTCGTAGCCGCCGCTCGCGATGCGCTCGTGGGGCCCGTTGAGCGGCGTGCCGCGCGTGAGCGGCACGTAGAGGCGCCACCAATCCGAGGAGAAAGCCGCGCCACCGTTCCCTTGCGGGTAGCGACGCGCGCCCGGTGCGCCGTAGGCGAGGCCGAGATCGTTGTCCGTGTCGAAGAGGTCCGCGAGGTCGCCAGAGCCCGTGCACGCGCCGGCGCAGAGGGCGTCGAAGGGGCTCGCGAGGCCGTTCACCCACGGGTCGCGCAGATCCGCGTCACCGAAGGCCGCGTTGTAGAGTGCAGCAAACGCGTGAGCGGTGGTGAAGGCGGCCGTCGTGCGGTGCTGCGCGAGCACCGCGTGGAGGCGATCGAAGCGCCCGCTGTTCGCGGCGGTGTCGCGCGCTTCGTAGGCGCGCCAGAGGAGGTACTGCACGGAAGCTTCGCTGTAGATGCCGCGGTCGTCGCCGCTGGGGGCCTCGTCGACGCCGAAGTCGAAGCCGCCCGCTTGATCGGCGCCGCGCGTATCCACGTAGACCGGGTCGTTCGTCGCCATCCCCGCGAGGGCGTTGCCCCAGCCCTCGCCGAAGGCCACGCGCGGATCGAGCGCGTCATCGGAGGTGTGTGCGCCTCCGAGGGAGTCCGAGCGGTAGAGCGCGTCTTCGATGAAGTGCCCGCATTCGTGGGCGATGACGTGATCGTCGAACTCGTCCGTGTCGACGCCCTCGCGGCCGAGGATGTAGAGCTGCGAGGTGCCGGAGCCGCGCGAATAGAACGAGGTGCCGATGGCGCCCGAGGCGAGGCTGCCGCTCGTGTTCGTGTTGCGCACGCTCCAGTTCACGACGAGCGTGGGGAGCGTCACGTCCGCCTTGCCGCCGCAGACGAGCTCGAACTCGCCGAGGATCGTGTCGAGCATCGCGAAGGGCGCGCCGCTGCGGTCCGTGTACGCGGAGCCGGAATGTGCGACTCGCGCGCGCACGTCCGCGTTCACCGCGGTGCCGTCGAAGGTGGCTTGGCTGTCGACGGCGTAGAGCGCTTGCCGGTTCGTGTTGTCGACGACCCGCACGTCCCAGCTCGCGCCGCGACAGGCCTCGGGGCCCACGCCGTCGGGCACGTAATTGGCGGCGGTCGAGCGCGCGATCACGCGCACCTTCACGGCGGCGCCGGCCGGCAGCGCCAGGCTGTACGTGCCCTCGTCGTTCGTGGTCGTCGTGCTCACGATGGCGCCGCTCGTCGCGTCGATCGCCTGCACGGTCGCGCGGCGCACGGGCTTCTCGGAGAGGCCTGCGTAGTCGAGGCGAACGCCTCCCTCCGTGACGCCGTCGCGCGCGGGCACGTGGTCGTAGGTCGCGCGGCCGCTCACGGTGAAGGGCGCCGGCGGGGGCACGCACGCGTTCCGCCTGCAGACGTCTTGACCTTCGCACACGCCGCAGCTCGCGACCGTGCGCGCGACGCCCAGGTTGTCGGTGCCGGTGAGCGATCCGCAGGTGGCACCGGAGCGCGCGCAAAACGCGGCGTCGCTCTCGGGCAACACCTCGCAGCGGTTCACGTTGCACGCGCGGCCCTCTGCGCAGGTCCCGCAGCTCGCGATGGGTCGCGAAACCCCGCAGCGGTCCGTCACCTCGAGGGCACCGCAGCCGGCACCCCCCGACGCGCAGAGCTCTTCGACGGTCTCGCCCACGCAGGGCTCCTCGCGGACTTGACCGCCGCAGCCCGTAACCCCACCCGCAAGCGTCGCGAGACCAGAAGCCACGAGAACCGCCCAAGCACGGAAACGAAGACCACCCATGGCGCCGGACCCTCCGCCCTCGCCGCCTGACCGGCAAGGAGATTGGCGCGGCCCTCGCGGTCGTTATCCCCACACGAGAACGCTGCACGCCCGGTGCGCGCCGCCGTCGGTGGCTTTCGACGTCGGGCGTGGAACACGGTACGAAGCCACCATGGATCACGACGATGCTCCCGCACCGAACGTCGCCCGCTCGCGCTTTGCGGTGCTCGTCCAAAAGAGCGGCCGGAGCGAGCGCGCTGCCGCCGTGGTGGCCGACCCGACCGCGTTCCTCGCAACCTTCCGGGCGGCCTCGCGCGCCGCTTCGTCGAGCGATCGCCAGCGGCTCGGCGAGCTCGAGCAGGACCTCGCCGCGGCGTTCTTGCTCGCCCCCGAGGCTGCCGAGCTCGACTCGATGAGCTCCTACGAGCAGCTCCTCGAGCTCGGGCGCGTGGCTCTCGGGCGAACGGTCTTCGACCTCTCCGAAGCCGACGTTGCGATGCTCTTGGACGACGTGTTTCCGCACAAGGTCATGCTCGAGGCCGAAGACGTGGGGCCACTCGTCGCCGACCTACGCCTCTTCTTCGCGTTCCTCGCGCGCGCTTTCGATCACGCGCCCGCGCAGGCCATCGCGGCGAGCCTCGGCGACGACGCGGTCCGCAAGCTCGGCGGCGCGGTGGCCCAGAGCGCGACCTTCACGCGCGAGCGCGCCATCCTCGCCGAGGGGACGAACGCGGGCTTCGACATGTACACGCGCGAGGGCGTCGAGGCCTACGTCGCTTGGAAAAAGGCTCGCCTCGCGAGCAACTGAGCACCGCGCCGGGGCGACCGCTCAAAAGGTGTAGACCGCACCGAGCTCACCACCAAGGGCGTGCGTGACGCTGTTCATGCGAACGTCGTCGATGGCCTGCAGCGCGAAACGCGAGCGGTAGAAGAAGCCCTCGGCCGCGAACGCGAGCTGCGGGTGCGCCTTCCACTCGAGGCCCGCGCGCGTGGCGAGGTTCCAGCGAAGGCCCGGGCCCGTCGCCGTGAGCACGCCGGAGCCAAGCGCGGGGGGATTCGACGTGTCGACGCTCCCTCCATAGCCATAGCTCGGCGTGACGTCGGCCGCGTTGAGCACGCCGGCAAAGCCAGCCTGCGCGTAGAGCGCGAAGGCGTCGTCGAGCGAGCCCTTGAGCGAGAGGTAGCCGCCGGCCTCGCGCACGTCGACGGTGCTCGCCCCCGAGCCTGCGCGCCCCTGCGAGAGCCCGAGCGCCGCCGTGTTCGCGACGTTTTGCCCCGCGTATCCCTCGAAGCGAGCGTTCACGGAGCCGAGCGTGACGTCGCCGTAGAAGCCTGCGAGCGCAGCGAACGTGCGCGCTTCGTCACTGGCGCCGGCACGAAAGACGAGCGGCGCAGCGAACGCCGATGCCCCCACGCGACCGGAGGCGCCGAGCCCGATCTGCACCCGAACTTCCGCCATGGGGAGCGACGCGAGTTCGAGCGAGCCGTCCCGCGCGGTCACGTTGACGCCGGGCATGGCCAGCGCCGCCCCGTATTCGAGGTCGCCTTCTTGCACGAGCACGCGCGCCTGCTGGCGCATGAAGCCCGTGTTGCCCGCTTGGAAGAGCCCGCCCACGAAGTTGAGGCCGTGCGGCATGATCGGCTGCACGAGGTCCCAGTCCTGGCCCGCCACGAACGTGACGCGGTCGCTCGCCATCCACTCGATCGCCGCGATACGCAGACGGGGGATCGAGGCCACCGTGGGCGTCGAGCGCGTGAAATCGATGAAGTCGAACTCGAGGTGCCCGCGCACGGGCGAGCTCTCTTGAATCCAGAGCCCGACGCGGCTTTGCGCGACTTGCAGCGAGAGGCGCGAAGATGCAGGGCTGAGCGCGTAGGCATCGTTGGCCGAGGCCGTTGGCGCCGATGCGTTCGCCTGGTTGAAGGACTCGAGCGCCCCGACCGAGAAGTTCGCGACCGGGCGCACGAAGCCATAGACGCGCGAGCTCGGCCCCTCGGCTTCCTGCGCGGGCACGGCATGCGAGGCAAGAGCGGCGGCGAGCGTGAGGCGCGCGGATCGATTCATCGACCGGAACCAAGCACACCTGAGCGCCGTCGACAGCGCGGCTGCGACCGTGCTCGACTCGGTCGCGTGGCTCACCCCGCTTCCCGATCGCTCACCCCCGGCCGCCGCCTCCGCGCCGAGCTCCTGCGCCTTGGGGCGCGCCTCGTGCTCCGCATGCCGCTGCTCCGTGCGCTGCTCGCGAACTCGCGTCGCGCGCGCGCGATCGAGGGGCACACGGTCGACGACGACATCGCGGTCGTGCTCGGGCTCGACGATCGCAAAGGCGACACCTCCATTCGCGGCAAGAGCCCCGTGGCCGCGCGCGCCCAGTTCGCCGAAGGGATCGCGTCGATCGAGGGCACCGCACCGCCGGGCGTGACGACGCGCGAGCTCGAATACCCCATCGCCGTCGGGACGCAGCGCGCGCGGCTCTACGTACCCGAGGGCCTCGCGGCACCCTCGCCGGGGATCCTGTACATCCATGGCGGCGGCTTCATGACGTGCGACCTCGACACGCACGACGTCTTCTGCCGACGGCTCGCGATCGGGTCCCGCGCGCGCGTCGTCTCCATCGAGTACCGCCTCGCACCCGAGCACCCGTGGCCTGCCGCCTTCGACGACACCCTCGCAGCCTTTCACTGGCTCGTCGCGCAGGCCGCGGATCTCGGCATCGCACCCGGAGCCATCGCCGTCGCGGGCGAGAGCGCGGGGGGCCACCTGAGCGCGCTGCTCGGTCAGGTCCTCCGAGAGCACGAGGTAAAGCCCGTGCTTCAGGCGCTGATCTACCCCGCGGTCGACTCGACCTGCTCGCTGCCCTCGCACCGCGAGCTCGGCGAAGGCTGGCTCCTCACGACCGACATGATGGATGTATTCTACAGCGCGTATTTCTCGGCGCGCCCCGAAGAGCGTGCATCGCCGCGCGGCTCGCCCCTCTTCGCGCCGTCCGTTGCAAAGACCCCCCCGGCCCTCGTGTACACGGCGGGCTTCGATCCGTTGAAGGACGAGGGCTTCGCCTACGCGCAACGCCTGCGCCACGAGGGCGTCTCCGTTCGCCATCATCGCTTCGCGCGCATGATCCACGGCTTCATCACGATGACCGGCGCGTCGCCGGCGGCGCGGGTCGCGTGCGAGCGCATCGCGACCGAACTCGGAGAGGCTCTCCGGGTGGGCGTTCGTCCGTAGCTTCCGGCGCGCGGCGGCGCACTGGCGTGGGTAGGCTCGCGGCACGCCAAAGACGAACCTTCCTCGGGTGAACGACGTTGGCCACGAGCGACCACCCCGCCTCTTCTTCGTCCAAGACGCGCACACGCGCGACGCGGAGACCTGCCTTCGGCTCCTGAGCGCGCGACGCACCGGGCTCACGGAGCCCGAGGTCGCCGAGCGTGCCCTTCGCGCCGGACCCAACCGGCTGCCGCCGCCGCGCACGACGAGCCTGCTCACGATCGTCGTCCGCCAGTTTCGGAGCCCCATCGTCTACACGCTGCTCGCCGCCGCGATCGTGGCGCTCGCCACGGGCGAACGCGGAGATGCGGCCATCATCGCGCTCGTACTCCTCGTCGACGCGGCGATCGGCACCGTGCAGGAGGCGGGGGCCGAACGAAGCGCTCGATCCCTCGAGGTCATTCAGACGAGCGAGGCGGTGGTGATTCGCAGCGGCATCGAGCGTACCGTCGCCGCGGAGAGCCTCGTGCCCGGTGACATCGTCGTCGTCGACGCCGGTATGAAGGTGCCCGCGGACGTGCGCCTCCTGTCGCGCACGCTCGTCGAGGTCGACGAGTCACTTCTGACTGGAGAATCCCTTGCGGTCGTGAAGGACGCCTCCGTGCGCCTGCCGCTCCTTACAGGCCTCGCCGACCGCCAGAACCAGCTCTTCGCGGGCACCATGCTCACGCGCGGGCGCGCGGTGGGGCTCGTCGTCGAGACCGGGCTTCGCACGCAGCTTGGCCGCATCGCAGGATCACTCCAGCGCACGCCCGAGGTTAGACCGCCGCTCCTCCAGCGCATGGACGCCTTCACGCGACGCGTCGGCCTCGCCGTTGGGGTCGCGGTCCTCGTGCTCGGCGCCATGACCCTCGCCCGCGGCGCGTCCTTCCTCGACGCGCTCCTCCTCGCCATCGCGTTGGCCGTAGCGGCGATCCCCGAGGGCCTCCCCGTCTCGATCACGGTCGCCCTCGCGGTGGGCTCCCGCGCCATGGCGCGTCGTCACGTGATCGCGCGACGCCTCGTAGCCGTGGAGAGCCTCGGCTCGTGCACGTTCATCGCGACCGACAAGACCGGCACGCTCACGATGAACGAGCTCACCGTGGGCCAGGTCGCGCTCGCCGATTCACCGCTCGTGCACGTGGAGGGCGAGGGCATCTCACCGATCGGCCAAATCGACTGCACCGACCAAGATCGACCGCGCATCCTCCGTCTCGCCGCCGCCTGTGCACTCTGCAACGATGCTTCGTTACGCCTCGAGGACGATCGCTGGGTGGCCCACGGCGACGCCGTCGACGTGGCGCTCCTGGTCTTCAGCCGAAAAGCGGCGCTCGACCCCCACGAGCTCACGGTCCGGGCCCCGCGCGCTGCGGAGCTCCACTTCGACCCCACGACACGCTTCGCCGCGACGCTCCACCGCCACGGCGAAGGCCACCGCATCGTCGTGAAGGGCGCTCCCGAGACCGTCCTCGGCATGTGCACCCACGAGGCGACGTCGAGCGGAGACCGCCGGTTGCGCGCCGAAGACGCGTTCACCCAGGTGCGCACGCTGGCCGCCGAAGGGTACCGCGTCATCGCAGTAGCGGCCGGTGCGCACGCGCAGACCTCACGCCTCGATCCGAACATCTGCAACGCGCCCGTCGAAGGGCTCACGCTCCTCGGCCTGCTCGCGCTGCGCGATCCGCTCCGCCCGGAGAGCGCCGAAGCCGTCCAGGCGTGCCAGCGCGCGGGGATCGCCGTCGCCATGCTCACGGGGGACCACCCCGTCACGGCGCTCGCGATCGCCCGCGATCTCGGCCTGGCCCATCACCTCGACGAGGTCGTGACCGGCGAGCAGATCGCCGCGGCGCTCCGCGAGAGCCCGAGCGCGGTCGAACACGTCGTGAGTCGTGGTCGCGTCTTTGCGCGCGTGGAGCCCGTGCAGAAGCTCGAGGTGGTCGAAGCCCTCGTGCGCATGGGGCACTTCGTCGCCGTCACGGGCGACGGGGCGAACGATGCGCCGGCGCTCCGTGCCGCGCACATCGGCGTCGCGATGGGGAAGAAGGGCACGGACCTCGCACGAAGCAGCGCGGACCTCATCATCACGAACGACGACTTCGCCTCACTGCTCGCCGGCGTCGAGGAGGGGCGCGTCGCCTACGCGAACGTGCGAAAGGTCATCTACCTGCTGATTTCCTGCGGTCTCGCCGAGGTCATCTTGTTCACCCTCACGACGCTCGCGACGATGCCGACGCCGCTCCTGCCCGTACACTTGCTCTGGCTGAACTTGGTCACGAACGGCATCCAGGACGTAGCGCTCGCCTTCGAGCCCGCCGAGGGAGGCGAGCTCTCGAGACCTCCGCGCGCGCCGCGCGAGCCCATCTTCGACGCGAGCATGCGCCAGCGCACGCTTCTCACCGCGGGCTACATGGCGCTCGCCGCGCTCTACGTCTTCCGCGAGGCCCTCATGCACGGAGCCTCGCTCGCGAGCGCCCGCAACGAGGTGCTCTTGCTCCTCGTGCTGTGCGAGAACGTGCAGGCGGGCAACAGCCGCTCGGAGACCGGCTCGGCCCTCGGGCTCTCGCCACTCCGAAACCCTCCGCTGCTCGTGGGCACCCTCACGGCCCTCGGGTCTCACGTCGCGGCGATGCACGTGCCCGTGATCCAGGAGGCGCTGCGCCTCGAGGCGATCTCGCTCGCGCGTTGGGCCTCGAGCTTCACGCTGGCGCTCGGTCTGCTGGTCGTCGCGGAGCTCCAGAAGGGGTGGCTTCGCTCGCGCCTCAGGGCCGGCTCCGCGCGCCGATAAGCCCTCAGCGCGTGTCGTCGTCGCTGTGGTGCTGACCGCCCTCGTCGAAGCCGAGCGCGCGCAAGATGGCCCTCGCACCGCCGTCGACCTCGGGGCGTGGCACCTCCGCACGCACCGTGAAGGTCACGTCACCATGCACGTCACGCGCCGCGCGGAAGTGGAAGCGCTTCGCGCCGAGCCCGGGAATCTCCGCGTCCCACCACTCGAGTGCCCCGTCTCTTTCGCGGAGCACCCCGTTCACACTGTGCTCGGCCACGTGACGACGAATCTCCTCCAGGGTGGCAGCGCCTTGCGCCGTGGCCTCGGTGGGCGCCGTGTCGACGACGACGAAGCCCCGTGGGAGATCGAAGCCGAGCATGGTCTCGTTCTTTGGCACGAGCTCGTCGCGCCCGAGCCGGTCGGCGGGGCGATCGAACACCGCCGCGTCGGGCTTGCTCGCGACGGGCTCCGTGCGCTTGCACGCCGCGAGGAACACGGCGCAGAGCGCGAAGGCGGGCGCGAGGGCGAGCGGCCTCATTCGACGATCGCAGCCCACGCGTCGACGCGGGCGCGCCGCGAGGGCGGCGTGAGCTTCACTTCGATGGCCTGGGTCGTCTTGTCGTTCACGGTGGCGCCGGCGACCTGGGCCTTGAGCACGTAGGGGCTCGCCGAGCGGAAGGTCTCGGTGCCGATCGTGCGGCCGTAGCCGTCGGGGGCCGAAGAGAAGCTCGCGCAGGTGGGTGCGAGCGTGAGCGCCACGCCGGGGATGATCTTGCCCTTCGTGGTGCTGCTCGAGAAGCGGTCGATGCCGATCTTCTCGGGGAAGAGCGTCGCGTTCTGCGGATCCGGCAAGCGACGCACGCCGGCCGACGCCGGGTCCGCCGTGTTGAACGGCGTCACGTAGTCATGGCCCCAGAGGTAGCCGAGGCTGTTCGTGTCGTCGCAGACGGCCTGCGCCGAAGAGGGGTCGAACGTCGCGAAGTAGAACTTCTTGTCGAAGACCGCCATGGGCCCGGTGACGCGCTCGCCGCCCGTCATGCGCTTGAACCAAGAGACCGCTGCGCGGTTGGTCGGCGCGTCGTCGCGCATGGCGTAGACGTAGTGCGACACGCCGGAGGTTGCGACGATGGACTCTTGCTCGCCGGTGGCGAAGCCGACCATGACGTTGCCGTCGTCCATCGGGGCCACGACGGGCTGCACGATGACGGGCTGGCTGTACGTGTATTGTGCATTCGACCCAATGACACGCTCGTTGCCGTAGGCGTCGACGAAGAGCTCCACCTTCCAGTTGTCGGGGTTCGCGCTCGTGAGGTCCATGCGCCAGAGCGTGCCGTCGGCGTCGCCGAGGTAGACCTTCTGGGCGATCGCGCCCACGTCCGCCGGGTACACCTGCGGCTGGCCGGTCATCGGCGAGTCGAGCGGCGTGTCGACGACGCGCCTCGTGAACCAGGTCGTGGTCTGGAGGTTCGGGTGCACGTCCGCGCGGCGCATGAACGTGCGGAGGATCTCGCCCGTGTCGAGGCGTACGATCGAGACGCTGCGGCCGGCGACGGGCTTCTGGTTGAGGCCGGGTGTCGTGTCGCTGTTGGAGGCGACGTCCGGCGACCAGCAGCGCACGTTCAAGCGGTAGGAGAAGCGTGACTCGGTCGGCTGAATCGGGTGCGTGCGCGTGATGCGGTCGCAGGGCGCGAGAAACTTCGGCTTCGCCACGTCGCTGCCGCCGGGCAAGATCGCCACGCCGACCTCTTTGTCGCCCACACCGTTCGCGTCCGTGTCGAGGAGCACGGTCGTGATCGCGGGGGTCGCCGAGTAACGCCCAAACACCTGGCGCGGGTCGCTCTCGGGGACGTTCGGCATGGCGCCGACTTGCCACAGCAGGTGCGGTCCGCCGATCGATCCCTTCGGGTCCGCCGCAACGCGCGCCTTCAGGTCCGTGCCCGTTTGCGTAGCGCTGAAGGCGCGGTAGTTCGCGGGGTCCGGGTCCGTCACGTCGACGCCGAAGTAGCCGCGCTCGCCCGCCTGCCCGCCGTACCCAAGCCCGGCCACGAGCATCGTTCGCCAGTTCTTCCAAGCCGGCTCGGTGTTCAAGACCTCGGTCGCCGAGCGCTCCCACACGACGTCTTTCGTGATCGGCGCGCCGTCGATGATGCGCACCTCTTTCGGCGGGTAGATCTCGCGCAAGCGCGGGAGGACCGCAGGCGGGATCATCGCCCACGATTCGTTCGTCTGCAGGCGCGTGACGGTGGTGTCGAAGGCGTGAAGCTGCCCGTCCGTCGTCTCCACGTAAAGGAGCGGCGTGCGCGAAGCCCAGGTCGACGCGAACTTTTGGTAGCTCGGGTCTTGGATGAGCGCGCGCGGCGCGGGCACGAAGGCAGGCGTCGAGTGGTCGATGGCGCCGAAGTCGAGGCCGCCGGCGTAGCGCGGCTGGAACGGCAAGAAGCTGCTGTCGGGGAGCGAGACCCCCGAGGTCGGCTGGCCCATGAAGTACGAGAGCAGCTGGCGCGCGCACGTCGTGGGCGAGAGGCGCTGCGTGCCCGTGATGTTGCCGCAGCGCGTGTTGTCTTGGTCGAGGCTCGGGGTCGTGCCGAGCGCCGTCCACGGCACATTGTCGAGGATCGCGGTCGGGGTCTTGCCCACCTCGGTGCTCGTCTGGCGACCGAGGCCGTCGCCCGTCGCCGACGTGTCGACGAAGGGCCTCACGAAGTCTTGGTTCGGGTCCGTGGGGACGGTCGCGAGGAAGGTGCGCGTGACCGAATGGGTCGCCATGTTGGCGGCGAAGTCGTCGCCCTTGGTGCGGTCGGGCACGACCTCACGCCCGACCGAACAGTCGAAGCGGCGGCGCACGATGTTGCCCACGTTGGGCCGGTTGACGAGGCGCTGGAGCGAAGCCGTGTAGGTCGAGGCGCCCGCCACGAGCACGTTCGTGTCGCCGTTCCAGCGCACCGTCGGACCCGTGGTGACAGGGACCGTGTGCGTGATGGCGCGCGAGGAGATTTCCGAGAGGATCTTGTCGATCGCGAAGTCGAGCTCGTAGGCGTTCTCGACGAAGTACGCACGCGCGTCCCCCGCGTAGCCTTGGCCCGCCTTCGCGATGCGCTGAAGCTCGCAGCACGGCCCGTAGATGTACTGCGTGTAGGGGTTCGTGCTGTTGCAGGTCGCGTCGAAGTTCCCCTGGTTCTGCGCGAGCACGCCGCACGCGACCGCGTTGTTCGTACGGTTCACGGGCCGCTCGACCGCGAAGCCCACGACGACGACGGTGACGCCCGCGCGGTAGAGATCGTTCGCGATGTCCCACGGTCGCTTGTACGGGCAGTTCGCTTCGCCGAAGGTCTCGCAGCCCGGGCGCGGGTACGCCGGGTTACGGCTGCCGCGCAGGTCCTTGTTCCCCACGCCGTCGGTGATGAGCACCGCGTAGCGCTTGCGGCACGCCTTGAAGTCGTCGTTGCGCGGCGAGCGGAAGTCGCCGTCCGTCGTGTTCTCGTTCACGAAGAACGTGTACGCGTCCGTGAGCATGCCCGCGGTCGGCGTGGCGCCGTAGGGACGCATCGCGGCGATGGCACGCTGCACACGGTTGCTCCAGCTCGCGCGATCGCCGGGGGCTGCGAAGGGCGGCGGGAAGGAGATCATGCGGCCTTCCCACTCGGGGGCTCGCCAGTTGCGCGCGCCGACTTCCCACACGGTCGACGTCGCGGAAGCGACCTCGGGGTAGCCCGCAGGCACGGTGAAGACGTTCGGCGATCCGCCCGCGAACCAGTTCGGGAAGTAGCTGAAGTTGCCATCGAAGATCGCGCCCGGGGTCCAGCCCGCCGAGCCGGTGGGCGCGCCCACGCCGCCTTCTTGGCGTTCGTCGAAGGTCATGAGCCCGAAACGCACGAGGCTGCCGTAGCGGTCGAGGGCGCCGTCGACGTTCTGCTCGAAGGTGCACGGCTGGTTGCGGTTGCCAATCACGTGCCCGACGATGTTCGAGTCCACCCACGTGCCCGAGGGCGTGTACGAGCCCATCACCTTCGGGCCGAGCACGCACGGCACGCCGCCCACGGTCGAGACGATGCGGTGGTGCGGCGTGACGTAGCCGCGATCGTAGGGTTTTTGCCCGTTGATCGTGTACTCGGCCTCGAAGCTCGAACCCCAGTTGCGAGGCGTGGTGGCGCACGCGAAGTACGGCTTCACGGTCCCCGTGAACGACTGCACGAGCGTGCCCCAGCGGTTGATGGCCTTGTTCACGGGCACACCGCTGCCCGGGGCGGCCGGGTTGCACGTGAGATCGTTCGGCCCGCAGAGACACGTGGGCAGCGCCGCGCTGCGGTTCGGGTCCGGCGCGTTGAGCAGCGTCTGGCGCGCGTCGTCGATGAGGTCCTCCATCGACCCCGACGTGTCGAGGAGCACCATCACGTCGGGCGGAATCGGATCTTCGGCCTGCTGGGCGACCGCGGGCGCAGCACACAGCGCGAGCGACGCAAAGACGACGCGAAGCGACGGGGTAAGGACCGAGGCGCGGGGACGGCTCAGCGGGAACATGGCACTCCTGGGATCACGTAACGAACACGCTCGAGCTGCACGTTCATGGACGTGACGACCGGCGTGGCAAGACCGACATTCGCCGCGCGCGGACCGGTGCGGCCGTACGCGCTGACGGTGAGCGAAAGATCGCAGACGGGCACGCTGCTGCTGGCGCCCACGGACCCCTGGAGTTCGGTGGGCTCGGTGATCTCGACGAGGTAGTCCCAGCCGATGCCGTCGCCGAACGCGGAGCCGAGCGAGGTCTGTTGCGAAGCGGTGAGGTAGTCGCTCACGTAGCGGCGCGCGCAGGCACGCGAGAGCGGGCTCGCCGTCGTGTCGAACGGAACGCCCGCGAGCGAGAAGCAACGGTTGGTGTTGTCGCGGTGGTCCGTGCGCGTGGTGTCGAGCATGGGCGCGACGACGAGGTACGCGTTGTCGGGGCGGAGAGCCTGGAGCGCGCTCGCGAGGGCGAAGTCGCCCACGAAGCGAGCTTGTGCACGCTGGCGAAGGCTCGCGCCGGTGCGCATGTCGCTGAGGACGCTCGCGACGGCGAAAGTGCCGAGGCTCGCGAGCACTGCGAGCATGGCGGTGACGACGAAGAGCGCGGCGCCGCGCTCGTAGCGACGCGTGCGCCGGCGGACGGGCAAGGAGGTCGGTGGACGCATCAGTAAAAGACCCCCGCGTGGTTGGGCAGCGCGACGTCCATCGAGACCGAGCGCGTGCGCGCGTACGTGAGCGTGCCCGGAACACAGTTGCCCGGCACGCAGTAACGGCGCACCGCGGAACCAGCGGGTTCCGGGCGATCGCGATCGGCGAAGGGCACGCGCGCGGAGACCTCCATCGTAACCGACCGCACGCGGTGAGGGCCTTGCGAACCGTTCGCAGCCGCCGGAAGCGCCGCGGTGCCGTCGACCTGCGCCGTCCACGTTACGAGCGCGGCCGTGTCCGAGGCGTCGATGCGTGTGAGCGTGCTCGCCGTGCCCGGCGCGCCGAGCGTCGCGGAGTCGACCGTGACGCCGAAGCGCATGCCGACCATGTATTCTGCAACGAGCTCGGGGTTCGCGATCGCGACGCCCGTGGCGTCGAGGTAGCTCCGGTAGAGGTCGTACTTCGGGTTCGCCTCCGTCGAGGCCTCGAGGCCCGCGAGCGCCGGCGCGAGCACGTTCGAGGGGCCGATTTCATAGCGTACGAGGTGCACCGGGTTGATCGTGCACCCGCCGACCGAGCGCCCCGGCCAGCCGCCGATGCCACCCGTGTCCGCCGTCGTGAGGATGCGGTTGCCGACGCCCGCCGTGACGTCGATCGCCACCGCCGCAGGAACACCGCCCACGGCGACCACGGAAGCGCGCCCGCGGCAGGTCGAGAGGTACTGCGAGCGGCCCGTGGGGTCCACGAAGCGCACGAGGTGGTTCGCCCCGTCCGCGTCGCGCGTGGCGGGCACGAAGAGGTTCTGGAGCCTCGTGACGAGGACCGCGTTCGGGTCCGCCGCGGAGGGATCGCGCATGCGCCAGATAGCGGGCGTATCCATGTTGAGCACGATGCGGTCGCAGCCCGCCGACGCGCCAAGCTGCACGTCGAGCACGACGAAGGGATCGGAGCCCGTGAGGTTTCCGCCGATCTCGATGGCGTCGCTCCGGTAGTTGTTCGCCACGCTGCGCGGCACGTTCACGTCCGAGCCGTTCGGCACGATGCGCAGGCCCGAGAGGCGGCGCGCGCCCGCGAGGGTGCCGACGTTGCCGTTCGACGCCGCGCCGCGCGGGCGCACGATGCGCGGGTCGGCGCGGAAGTTCGGCGTGGAGAGGTAGGACGCGAGCGCGAGGTCGCTCTGCAAACGCAGCGTCGCCGCACGCACGGAGTTTTGGAGCGAGGCGAGGCGCGCCTCTTCGTTGAACGCCTGCGTAGCGTTCTTCGAGAGCGCCAAGAGCCCCACGAGGACGAGACCGCCCGCCGCGAGGGAGACGAGGATCTCGATGAGCGTGAAGCCGCGGCGTGAAGATCGGTTCATGGGAGCGTCGGCGTGACGACGGTCGAGACGGTGACCGCGCGGTAGACGTTGTCGAAGGCCACGTCGCGATCGGCGCCGTTGGCAGGGAGCGCCGCGAGCGCGAGCTGGGCCGTGCAGAACGGGTTTGCGGCGGCCGTGGCGCCCTCGCGCGGCCAGAAGACCGTGGCCGTGGCGACGATCGCAGGGCAGCTCGGGTCCGGTGCGGCGCCCGTGATGCATCGGTAGCGGACCGCCGTGCAAAAGCGCGCCGTCGCGTCGTTCGCGGCGATGTCGACGCCGCGCAGGTCGGCGCCGCCTTGCACCGAGACGCTGCCGTAGGCCACCGTGGGAACGAACGCGTTGCCGTCGCTCCCGCGTGCCAAGAGCGAGGCTCCACCGAACGTCGTCGCGGAAATCCAAGCCGTGGCGTCGGCGCGCGCGCGGTCGGCCCAGCCCTGCGCCACGCTCGTGGCGACGTCGAAGTCGCGTACGCCCGCCGTGCCGAGCGTGACGGTCTTGAGCGTCGCGAAGACACCGACTGCGCCGAGGACGAGGAGCGCGAGGGCCATCATGACCTCGACGACCGAGTACGCACGCGCCACGCCGTGCAGCCCGCGCGGAGAGCGTCGCGACGCTCGCGCACCGGCGTTCACAGGACCCCCGTGTTGAGCGGCGTGCTGCGCACCCGGAACGTGCCCGCGCTGTTGACGAGCACGCGGCGCGCGAGCGAGACGCTCGTGCGCGAGAGGACGAACTGATCGTTCGTGGTGAGCGGCATCGCCGCGTCGAAGTTCGCGGTCGTGCTCTGAAAGACGCGCCCCGTCGAGGTGAAGCACAGAAACACGCTCGTCAGGTCCGTGCCTGCTTGCGTGCGGTAGACCGTGCGGAGGCCTGCGTTGACGTCGCGCGAGCCCGTAAAGGCGGTCGTGCCGAGCACCCAGATGTTCGTGTTCGCCGCGGCGAGGGGGAGCCAGCGCGAGGGCGATCGGCACGTGCCGAGGGGAACGCGGTTTGCGGCCGACACCACGCCGGGCATGCTCGTGACGGACTCGTACGTGGCGAACGTGCCCCCCGCGCTGCCGCCGCCCGTGAACGCCACGAGCACCGCCGAGCCTCGCGCCATGGCCCGCGCGCGCGCCTCGCGAAGCAACGCGGAAACCTGGGCGGCGTCGTCTTGCACGCGGCGATCGAGGAAGAGTTCCGCGTACGACGGCACCGCGAGCGCCGCCGTGATGCCCACGAGGGCCACGACCACCATGAGCTCGATCAGCGAAAAACCTCGGCGCGCGCGCATTCCGTCCAGGCTAGCAAAGGCCGTTCCGTTTGGGTCGACCGCGTGAGGCGCCTTTTGTCTGGTTTTTTCCGCGTCCAAGCGGCGCAACTTCGCATTCTTTGCGGAGTCTACCGCGACACGCGTGAACCTTTCTGCGTAGCCCTGCCCCTCCCCGCGCGGCCGCGGGTCGTGTAGCGAGGACCCATGGCCCGCCACGTCCGCTCCGCGCTCCCGCTCGCCCTCGCCCTCGCCGCCACGTCGGCCTTCGTCGGCTGCAAGCGGAGCGATCCGGCGCCAGCACCCGCCCCGGAAGCCCCGCCGACACCGGCTGCGGCCGCACCTGGCGTCGACGCGTGCGCGACCCCGGGGTCTGTCGAGGACAGCGTGAGCGCGGCCTTCTTTCCGAAGAGCGTGCCCGGCGCGTGCCTCGAGCCCAAGGGCGACACCCGCACCTACGGCGAGCAAGCAAAGAGCACGCTCGAAGAGCTCTGCACGACCGCGTTCGACGGCGAATGCGAGGTCTACCGCGGCTTCGGCGTGAAGCGCGTCGTCGGCGTGCGCTATGCCGAGGGCGGCGGCAAGCAAGGCACGGTGGAGGTCTACGTAAACCGATTCGCCACCAAGGCGGGCGCGCTCGGCATGTTCACGAAGCGCGTCGTGGGCGAGAGCGACCCGGCCGACCCGCAAGCACCCAAGAGCTTCGGTGCGGGCGAACGCTCCGCGCTCGGCACGGGCCGGGGCTACGTGTGGTCCGGTGAATACCTGGTG
Organism: uncultured delta proteobacterium; assembly: GCA_903858055.1. GTDB lineage: Bacteria > Myxococcota_A > Polyangia > Polyangiales > Polyangiaceae > CAIQDA01. Next base: position 1,112 of record CAIOHM010000068.1, on the reverse strand, counting down.
GAGCTCACGTACACGAACGACGACGGCTCGCTCACGCAGGACGCGTTCAAGGCGTCCGCCGACGCGCTCATCGCCCCCATCGGCAAGGCGATCGGCGCGGCGCTCCCCGCGGACACGAGCGCCGTTCCCTCGCTGGCCGCGCTTCCCGTCGGCTCGCAGATCGCCGGCGGCGTGGCGTTCTATCCGTCGGATGGTTTTGGTATTCCGCACCTCGGCCCGGTCGCGCTCGGGTTTTACCGCGACGGCGAGACCCGCTTTCGAATCTTTGCGATCGCTCGCGGCGACGCGAACGAAGCCAAGGCAGACATGCGCCTCTTCAAGACGCGTCCGAAGGCCAAGCCCGAGTCGGCGCTCGGCGAAGAGGCCGTCAGCGTGGACCTCGACGGCGGCGCGGAGAAGGGCGGCACGGCCTTCGTGATCGCGCGCGTCGGCAACACGGTGCTCGGCGTCGGCACCGAGCCGTTCGCCGCTGCGCAATCCGCCGACGAGGGCGCACGCAAGGCTCGCCTCAAGGCCATCGCCGCCGTGCTCGCGCCCGCGAAGTGAGGGCGCGCGTCGCGCTCAGTCGTCGTTGAAGATCGACTCGATCGCGGCTTCGTCGACCGCGGCGTCCGAGGACCCCTCCCCCTCCACCGGCGAAAGCGGCCCGCTCGGAAGCTGCTCGATGCCGAAGGCCGACGGATCATCCCACGAATCCATGTCGCCGGCGGAGCCTGCCGCGGCACTCGCGTCTTCGTGCTCCGCGCTCGCCTCCGCGAAGGGATCTTTCTCCGCGGCGGCTTGGCTCTCGCCTGCGAAGTCTTCCGCCACCGGCGCGTCGCCGCCCGTCGCGAAGTCGTCGTCGCCCGACCCGAAGGCCGCCATCGGGTCTTCTGCGGGCGCGTCGCTTCCGAACATCATCGTCGCGCCGGGGTCCAAACTCGGCCCGTCACTCGGCTCGTCCGAGGGCGGCTGCTCGCCCGTGGAGAAGCTGCCTGCGAGCTCGAGCAGCGAGTCGGCCTGACCGTGCAGCGAGGTCGAAATGGTCGCGACCTCGTGGCTACGCGCCGACGTGTGGTGCGTGAGCTCGGTGACCTGGGCCACCTCTTTGGAGATCTGCTCGGTCGCCGCTC
>CAIOHM010000067.1 GCA_903858055.1 uncultured delta proteobacterium | reverse complement strand
GCCGGAGTCGGCGGCGGGGCCGGAGGGGCGACGGTCGAAGGCGTGGATGGAGCCGCGGGGCTTGCGGCCGCAAAGCTCAAGGTTCCAAGCGCGCCGAGCGCCATCACCGCCATGACCTGCTGCGTCGTCTTCGCCATCTCGCACCCATCTCCAGCGACGGCGTCGGCCCCCGCTCCACCCCGAGAGATACCGGCGATGGCGGCGGAATCGAAGCGTGAAGGACGCTCGAGGCCTCGAAAAGGAGAAGAGCGACGAGGCGCTGGCCTGCGTCGCTCTTGGTCACAAGACGTCGATGATGAGGACGCCGGGCCGTTCGCTCTCCTTTTCGCGGTCGTCGGCGACGATGGCCGGACGCGGGAGATCGAGGGGGAGTTCGAGGCGAGGCCGGTCGTCTGCCCTCTTTCGCTCGGCTTCGCGCTTGCGAATCTCTTCGATGATGAACGGGGGCAGCATGGGGAACCTCGCGGGGAAGGGGGACCGCTCCACGGGAGAACGACAGCAGGGACCTTCTCTGTAGGATCTAACGCCGGACCGGGCCGGGTCAAGAGTTCCACCCGAAAACGGAGGCATCTGGTAGGCCCGCCGCGTGAACGTTCGCGACGTGCTGCGGCGCACGGGCCTCGCGCCCAAGAAGTCCTTCGGGCAGAATTTCCTCGATGCCCCCGCGGTGTGCGAGGCCATCGCGGCGGCGTGTGTGCACGACGACGAAGCGGGCCGGCTGCCCGTCGTCGAGTGGGGCGCAGGCCTCGGTTCCCTGACCGAGCCGCTCCTGGCGCGCGCGAAGTCCCTCGTAGCGGTGGAGCGGGATCGCGACCTCGTGCCGGTCTTGCACGAGCTCTTCGCGGAGGCCGTCGCGGCGGGCACCCTCACCGTGGTCGAGGGCGACGCGCAAGTGGTGCCGCTTCCGAGCGAGCCCTTCGTCCTCGCCGGGAATCTCCCGTATCAAATTACGGGGCAGCTCTTGCGACGCGCGACCGAGCATCGCGCCCACCTCGTGCGCGCCGTGTTCATGGTGCAGCTCGAGGTCGCCGATCGCCTCTGCGCGACCCCCGACGACGACGCGTACGGCGCGCTGAGCGTCTTTGCACAAGCGGCTTTCAAGGTGTCGCGCGTGCGGAAGGTGCCGCCTGGCGCGTTCGTGCCCCCGCCCCGCGTGCATTCGGCGGTCGTGGCGCTCGAGGCCCGCGTGGATGCGATCGACGAGACGCCTGCCTTCCAGAAGGTCGTGAGCGCGGCGTTTGCGGCGCGTCGCAAGACCTTGCGCAACGCGTGGAGCGGACTCGGCCCGCGCGAGCTGCTCGAGCGCATGGCGATCGCAGCGGGAACGACCCTCGACGCGCGGGGAGAAATCCTCAGCGCCGATCGCTTCGCTGCCGCCGCACGGGTGCTCGAAGCGGCGACCGCGCAGGCTCGCTGAGCTACGCGCCGGGCTCGGCTTCTCGCTTGGTCAAGAGATCACGGAGCGCCGTGTGGCGCTCTTCGACGCGGTCGTCGCGGAGCGCGAGCTGCAGGGCGCGCTCGTCGCCGACCACTACGAGCAGGCGCTTGGCACGCGTGAACGCCGTGTAGAGCAGGTTTCGGCGAAGCATGAGCGCATGCTCACGGGCGACCGCGACGACGACCGCCGGAAACTCGCTCCCCTGCGACTTGTGTATGGTGCACGCATACGCGAGGGCGAGCTGATCGAGCTCGGCGAGCTCGTAGCGGAGCTCGCGCGACCCCTCCCCGTCTTCGAAGCGCACGACGACGGTCTGCGCTTCGCGGTCGAGGCGGACGATGGTGCCTTGGTCGCCGTTGGCGATTTGCTTCTGGGCGTCGTTCACGAGCTGCAGCACACGATCCCCCACGCGGAGCACCTTCTCGCCGCGGCGCACGGCGTCGCCGACGGGATTCAAGAGCTGCTGCAGGCGCTGGTTCATGGCGACGGTGCCCGCGGCCCCCTTGTGCATGGGCACGAGCACCTGAACGTCTCGGCGCGGGTCGAGGCCGAAGCGGCGTGGAATGCGCTCGGCCACGACGGTGCCAATGGTCTCGGCGATGGCTTCGCTCCCTTGTCGCTCGATGAAGAAGAAGTCTGGCTCGAGGCCTTCGAGCTTCGCGATCGGCGCGTCGCCGTTCTTGAGGCGGTACGCGTTCCGCACGATGAGGCTCTCTTCGGCCTGGCGGTAGACCTTCGTGAGGCGCGCAACCCCGACCGCCTGCGAGTCGATGAGATCGCGCAAGAAGGCGCCGGGGCCAACGCTCGGCAGCTGGTCGACGTCGCCGACGAACAGCACGCGAGCCCCTTCGGGGATGGCCGAGAGCAGCGCCTCCGCGAGCGGCACGTCGAGCATCGAAGCCTCGTCGATGACGAACGCATCGCCCTCGAGCGGGTTCAGGCGGCTGCGCGTGAAGCCTCGTCGCGGGTCGACCTCGAGCAGGCGGTGAATGGTGCGTGCGTCGCGGCCGGTGGCCTCCGCCATGCGACGGGCCGCGCGACCCGTTGGTGCCGCGAGCGAAACCCGGAGCCCCTCACTCGCCCAATGCATGAGGATCGCACGCAAGAGCGTCGTCTTGCCGCAGCCGGGACCGCCGGTGATGACCACGAAGGGCTCGCGTCGCGCGAGCTCCATGGCGGCGATTTGCTCTTCTCCAAGCTTGAGGCCGTGCTGTTTGTCGAGGCGCTCGAGCGTGCGTTCGATCGCCGCCAGCGGCTGCTCGGTCCGTGTGACGAGGCGCACCACGTCCGAGGCGATGCTGCGCTCGGAACCCTCGAGGCCCGTCAGCGCGTGAAAGCGCATACCGTGACGCTCGCCGCTCGTGATGGCACCTTCGGCGACGAGGGCCTCGGCGGCACGCTCGAGGGCCGCTTCGTCGGGAGGTACGCTGTCTACCGTGAGGAGCGTGCGCGAGCGCGCGAAGAGCTCGTGGAGAGGCAGGCAGGTGTGGCCGTCGTCGCGTCCCTCGCCGAGCGCGTGGAAGACGCCCGCCATCACGCGCTGCGCCGAGTCCGTGCCGAGGCCGAGGCTGCGCGCTAGGGCGTCGGCGGTGCGGAAGCCGATCCCCGCGACGTCGCGTGCGAGGCGGTAGGGCTCGTGGCGTACGCGGTCTCCGGCGCGCGCTCCGTACTTTTCGCGAATGCGCCGGGCCACCGCGCCGCCGAGCCCGTGCTTCACGAGCAAGAGCTCGAGCTCGCGCGAGTCACGCAGCTCCCGCCAGGCGTTTCCCAGGGCCACGGCCTTTTTTTTGCCGAGCCCGCTCACGCTCGCGAGCCGGTGCGGCGCGTGGTCGAGCACCTGCAGCGTCTCGAGGCCGAACGCCTCCACGATGCGCTTCGCGGAGGCCTCACCGATGCCCGCGAAGCGACCGCCGCCGAGGTAGCGCACGAGCCCTTCGAGCGTGTCGGGCTCGACCTCGAGGTACGAATCCATGACGAAGCGTTGGCCGTAGCGCTCGGAGTCTTCGTAGCGACCGACGACGCGCAAGCGATCGCCGAGCGAGACCTCCGCGAAGCGACCGACGGCCACGAGATCGCCATGGGCCGTGCGGAGCCGCACCACGCGCCACGGCTTGAGGTTGTCTTCGTAGAGGACCGACTTCACCTCGCCTTCGACGGTTCCGTCGTCGCGGGTGCTCGTGTCTTCGAAGAGCGTGGGCTCGCTCAAGTCGCGCTCATTTCCTCGGGAAGAAGGCCTCGTGAACGCCGTCGATGACGAACTGCACCGCGACCGCCGCGAGCAGCAGACCCATCATGCGCGAGAGGACGTTGAGGCCGGTCTTGCCGAGCGCGCCTGCGACGTAGCCCGCTGAGCGGAGCACGAGCCAGCAGGTCGCGGCGATGACGAAGATGACGCCATGAAGCACGAGGCGCTCGGTGAAATTCGTGCAGCACGCCGCGAGCACCATGACGGCCGCGATGGACCCAGGGCCCGAGAGGATCGGCATGCCCATGGGCACGATGCTCACGTCGCTGTGCTCTTCCTCGACCTCTTCGCGTGTGGAGCGCGTGGACGACTTCTGCGCCTTGAGCATCTCGAGGGCGACGCCGAAGAGCAGCACTCCACCCGCAATGCGAAACGCGGGGATCGTGATGCCGAAGAAGCTGAAGACCCAGGCGCCTGCGAGGCTGAAGACGGAGAGGATCGCGAAGGCGGTGAAGGCCGCACGCCCTGCGATACGCCTCCGTTCGAGCTCGGGGACCTGCGCCGTGAGCGCGAGGAAGACGGGCACGGCCGCGAAGGGATCGACGATCGAGAAGAGCGATCCGAACGCGACGAGGGCGAACTCCGAGGGGGCCACGCGCGCACGCTACCGAGCTTGCGTCCGAATGGCCACGGGCGGATTTCGCGTGAAACTTCTCAGCGCGGTGCGACGATTCCGCCATGCTCGAGCTCACCAACGACCAGCGCACCCTCCTCGCGACCCTGCGCCGCTTCTGCAAGGAGCGCCTCGAGCCGCGCGTCCGGGTCTTCGAAGCCGGCGCCGAGCCGCTCGAGCCGTTCTACCGGGAGCTCGCGCAGGCGCTTGGCCTCGCCGAGGTCGCGAGCGCGATCGTCGACGGCAGCCCTTCGCCGCTCGAGGGCATGCCGCCCCTGCTCCTCACCTCGTTCATCATGCACGAGCTCTCGCGTTGTGCTCCCGGCGTTGCGCTCTCGTTCGGCGCGACCACGGGCCTCTTCGGAGGGGCGGTCGTCGCATGCGGCACCGACGAGCAGCGGCGCACCTGGGGCAAGCGCGCGCTCTCGCTCGAGCTCGTCGGCGCGTGGGCCCTCACCGAGCCCGGCGCAGGCAGCGACGCCTTCGGGGCCATGCAGACGCGCGCGCGATCCGTCGACGGCGGCTTCGTCCTGAACGGCTCGAAGACGTACATCACGAACGCGCCCACCTGCGACGTGGCGCTCGTGCAGGCGCGCATCGAGGGCGCGGGTGACGGCCGCATCGCCGGGTTCATCGTGCCGAGCGAGGCGCGCGGCTTCACGCGCGGCCGACCCTTTCACAAGTTCGGCATGCAATCGTCTCCCACGGGCGAGCTCTTTCTCGAAGAGGTCTTCGTGCCCCACGAGCTCGTGCTCGGCGGCGTGGGCGCGGACGGCATGCCACAAGACGCCCGCCTCGCGATCAAGGCGTCACTCGGGGCCGAGCGTCTCGGCATGATCCCCATGCTCCTCGCGATGGTCGAGCGCTGCCTGGAGGAGTGCACGAGCTACGCGAAGACGCGCGTGCAGTTCGGTGCACCCATCGCGAGCTACCAGCTCGTGCAGGAGAAGCTCGCGCGCATCTACGCGACGAAGGTGATGCTCGAGACGCTCTTCCTGCGTCAGACCGAGGCAGTCGGCGGCGGGCGCCTCGACGCGATCACGCGCGCGGAGGCTTCGGCGCAGAAGCTCTGGGCCGCGCAGGCCACGGTCGACGCCGCGATGGAGGCCATGCAGGTGCTCGGCGGCGCGGGCTACATGAGCGGCAGCGTGGTCGAGATGATGGTGCGCGACGCGAAGCTCTTTCAAATCGGCGGCGGCACCGACGACATGCAGGTGCTCACCATCGCGCGCGATTTGCTCAAGGGCCGCGCGTGACCTGAACACGCGTTCGCCGTCAACCAAAACCTGCAAGATGGACTTGCGCGCCGGCGAGGGAACGTCTACGGTCCGCGGTCCTTCCAGGTAGTCCCGGAGATTTGGGTATGAACATGCGTGTTGAAGAAGATGACGACAAGGGCGCCGTCGACGGCGGAGCTCGTCGCGGCCACACGAAGCGCGTTGCGGCTCGCCTTGGTCTCAAGGCCGACCACACCTTCGATTACAAGGACATCGGCACGCTGAAGTACTTCATCACGGACCGCGGCAAGATCGTCCCGGTGCGTGTTTCGGGCCTCACGGCTCGCCAGCAGCGTTCGCTCGCGGTCGCCATCAAGCGCGCGCGCCAGATCGCGCTCCTCCCGTACACGGTCGCCGGCTGATCGCCGTCACCTGGAGCTACGAGAACGGCTGAACCGAGAGGTTCGGCCGTTTTTGCGTTTGAGCCCCCGGCGCGCTCGGCCCCCGTCAAGTGTGCCATCTTGAGCCATGGCACGATCGCCCTGCCCCGGCGTCAGAGCGGATCCCCTGATTTTTCTCGCAGCACACGGCGGCACAGAGAGTGCTACCTTCTTGACGTGATGTCGCCCCGTCGCCTTGCCCACGTGCTCCTTCTCGCCGCTGCCGCGTTCGCAGCGGCCTGCAACATTGGCCCGCAGCCCCTGCCGCCCGGCGCCGGCGACGACCTCGACACGGGCGAGGTGCGTGGCGATGCAGGCGCAGGCGCGGTCTCCGAACCCTCGGCAGACGCCGGCGCCGCGGCCCCCTCGTCGGGCGTCGACAGCGGAGCCCTTTCAGGCGACGGCGGCGCACCGGCGGGCGATGCGTCGACGGATGCGTCGACGGACGCGGGCACCGACGCGGCAAGCGACGCGGGTGCGGCCGACGCCGGCCCCCTCACCCAGGACCAGTAAGCGGGACAGGCTCGCGAGGGCGTCTCAGCGCACGACGGCGTCCCTCGTCACCTCGGCGAGCGCCCCGCCGCGCACCTGCACCCGCACGTGGCCCGCCTCGCTCACGGCGATCGACGACGCCGAAGCCGGTGACGTCGACCACGCGACCACGCGGCCCGCGAGCGTGAGGCTCGCGCGTGCCTGCGGCGGGAGACCGGTGACGACCACGTCCACGAACTCGCCAGGCGCGGCACACGTGCCCTCGGGCGCCTCCGTGAACACCGTGAGACGCGAGCCCACGAGCGCGCAGCTGCCGCCGTTCGCCGTACCCGCACGGGCCGCGGCGATCGCACCCTCGCCTGCCTGAAGCGCCACGAGGAAGCGAGGCGAGGGGCCGCTCGCCGTGCCCACGAGCCGGTGGGTGTAGACGTCTTCTTGGCTGTCTTCGGCCGTGGTAACCGGAGCGCGCAGGCTCAGGGCCGTAGAGCCGGGCACGAGCGCATCGACGCGCACGGTCGTCGCGCCGAGGCCCACGGTGGCCGCAGCGCCGCTCACGCTTGGACGCGCAGGAAAGTGAAGCTGCCAGCGCTTCTCGGCCGGCGCACCCGCGGCGTCGTCGATGCGATCGAAGACGAGGAGCTCGTCGTTCGCGGCGCTCTTCCACCACACGAGCGAGCGGCGCACGTTCGCGTAATACGATGGCACGTAGTAGTACGACGCATACGCGCCGCGCAGCGCAAACTCCACGAGCGCACCCGATCTGCTCAGCCCGTTGCGGAAATCGTCCAGTGCGGCTCAGTTCACGCAAGCTACTGAAGGAACAAGGCTTACGGCACTGCCGACTACCAGTGCACACAAGTAGCTGAT
>CAIOHM010000066.1 GCA_903858055.1 uncultured delta proteobacterium | reverse complement strand
CCTTGAACGCCCCGCCCTTCGGCGTCGACCAGCCCATCGCGACTGCGCGTGGGTCGACCTTGGCCATGGTGCGGAAGCCGAGCGCGGTGTCGAACTGGCCGTTGCCCTCGCCGAAGTCCCACTGCTTCCCATCGGCGGGCGTGTTCGCCACGCCGTCGAGGCCGACATCGTCGAAGCGCTCGCCCTCGTCGCGGTGGCCGTTGCCCTCGGTTCCGGACGGGTTGAACTGCGCGTCGTAGTCGTCGCCCGCGGGGTCTTCGTTGATGCCCGCTTGGTAGCCGGGCTCGTCGACGCTCGCCTTGCCGTCGGGGCCCACGTCGTCGAAGGGCTCCGTGCCCGAGCGAATGACCGGCTCGTTCGCGTCGCGAACGCCGTTGTCGTTGTAGTCGACGGCGAGCGCGACCTCGAGCGGCTCCGTGCGTGTCCCCACGAACTTGTTGGCCCAAGGGGAGTTCGACGCCTGCTGCTCGCCGCCGTCGCACACGCTGATGACGGGCCACTTGCCCTGCGGGTTGAACTCGTCGTCGTAGTAGTGAAGCGCGCGAAAGCCATTCGCGCAGCGCTGTGTGGGGCACGTGCGCTGCAGGTCACGCGCTTGCTCTTCGAAGGGATCGCCCGAGACCGGGTCCGCGTAGAGCGCACACGCACGGTCGCTCCTCGTTCCGAGGAGGCTCTTGTCGGTCGCGGGCACGCCGAGCGGCAAGGTCTCGCCGCCTTCGACGTTGCCCGGGCCGTTCCAGCTGCCGAACGCCAGGCCGAGGTCGCGGAAGATCTTGGCGTAGCTGCCACGGTCGAACGTGCCGCCGTTGCCGTCCTTCGGGTATTCGTACCACCACTCGTTGAACGTGCTGCGGTGCTCGTAGGGGATCGCCGGCACCTCGCTGCGCTCGAGGTCGCGCGGGTCCGCTGTGGTCGTCGGCGCGTTCTGGCCGTCGTTGCGCGGGAAGCCCGCGATGTGGTTTTCGGAGATGTGCTTGAGGAGCCACGTGAAGTCGACGGGGCCGCCGAGCGGGGCGATCGTGTCGAAGCGCTCGTGGTTGTTCATGCCGACGAGGGCCGTGCCTGCGCCGCCCATCGAAACGCCGATCGCAGCGCGGTGCGTGAGGCGACGCGCGTAGGTCTTCGTGCCCGCGTCTCGCGGTACGCGCGCCTCCCACGTGCCGAACGCCGGGGCCTTGAAGACGAGCACGCTGCGCGAACCGTCTTCTTCGACGCGGAGGTCGGTGACGGGCACCGCGCGCGGCCGGTTGAACTTGGCGTTCGAGAACCAGAGCTCCACGTGACGCATGCTCGCCTTCGCAGGCATGAGCGCCATGTTCACGGGAATGCGGAACTCGATCTCGCGTCGCAGGCGCCAGTGGGAACCGACGGCCTTGAAGGTGACGGCGGGCGAGAGGCTCACGCGGTCGTCGGCGACGGCCGCGGTGCCACACGCGATGGCGACGTTCGTGGGGTCGAAGGGCCAGCGGTAGCCCTGGTTCGCGGGGAAGCTCGCGAAGGCCGGAACCCCGACGGACGCGCCGCTCAGGCCGTTCGCGCCGAAGACGCTGCCGCCCGCGACGAGACGACCGGAGACCTCACCGCTGCACGCGGGCTTCGCGTCCGCGCTCACGACGACGGAGACGCCTTCGCGCAGCACCTTGCCGTCGGCGTCTTCGACTTCGAGCGCGAGCGTCGCTGCGCCCGCGGCGAGGCCCTCGACGCGCAGCTCGCGCGTCGGGTGATCGAGGTCGAACTGCTCGTTCTCGAGCGAGACGCGCGCGACGGTGGGGGCGTCCGTGGTGACCTTCACACGCCGAGGAATGCAGAGGTCCGGGTCCACGTGCACCGTGGTCGTGCGCGCGCCGCCCGGCGTGACGTGGAGGGTGGTGCTCTCCGCCCAAAGGCGAAGCATGCCCGGCGTGAGCTCGCGGCAGTCGACGAGCGTGGGGGTGGTCGGGGTCGTCGAGTTCGACTGGGGGGACGAACACGCAGCGAGGGTGAATGCCGCGGTGGCGAGAGACGAGAGGCGCTTCAACATCTTGGGGTACCGAGCTCCGGTCGCGAAGGTTACCGGACGAACGGGCGCGCTCCAGGTTTTTCCTCGAAAGACCGGCGCTTGTGGGTGCTCGAGGAGATTCCCCGACGCGCGCGGGGTACGACGTTGTGCGACAGGCTTCGGCGCGAGGCTCAGGCGGTCAGGACGCCGATGTACGGCAGGTTTCGGTACTGCTCGGCGTGGTCGAGGCCGTAGCCGATGACGAAGCGGTCCTCGATGGTGAAGCCGAGGTAGTCGATGGGCACTTCGATCTTGGCGCGCGACGGCTTGTGGAGGAGCGAGCACACCTTGAGCGAGGCGGGGTTGCGCGTGCGCAGCAGCTTGAGGAGGTGCGCGATCGTGAGCCCCGAGTCGACGATGTCTTCGACGAGGAGTACGTGCACGTCCTCGATGGGGCGCGAAAGGTCGTGTGTAATCTGCACGACACCGCTCGACTCGGTGCCGTCGCCGTACGAGCGCGTACCGAGGAAGTCGATCTTCATGGGGAGATCGATCGCGCGGGCGAGATCCGCGGCGAAGACGAAGCTGCCCTTGAGCACGCACACGAGGAGCATGTTCTTGCCCTCGTAATCGGTGCGAATCTGCTCCCCGAGGGCGCGCACGCGGTCGGCGATGGTCTCTTGCGAAAGGAGGGTGCTCACGACGAACGACATGAAGGCAGGCTACCACGCCCCTCGCGCGATCCGCTCGGAGAACGCGAGCGTGCCCCAGCGCCAGCCGTCGCCGCCGCTCTCCTCCCGCTGTGTCCCGAGCAGGTCGGTGCGCCGCACCTCGACGTCCGCGGCGGCGAGCGTCGCGAGCGGTCGCGGGTGCGGGTGACCGAAGCGGTTTCGATGCCCGGCCGACACGAGGGCGAGGCGCGGCCCCACGGCCTCGAGGAACCGCGGCGTGGTCGACGTGCGGCTCCCGTGGTG
>CAIOHM010000065.1 GCA_903858055.1 uncultured delta proteobacterium | reverse complement strand
TGAGGTGATGCGCGTCGCTCGTGGCGCCGTAGCCGGTGACCTCGGCGTAGATGCGCGCTCCGCGGGCCGTGGCGCGCGAGTAGCTCTCGAGCACGAGCACCGCGCCGCCCTCGGCGGAGACGAAGCCGTCGCGGCCCTTGTCGAAGGGGCGGCTCGCTTTGGTGGGCTCCTCGTTGCGCTTCGAGAGCGCGAACATCGCCTCGAAACCGCCGATGCCGACGGGCTGAATCGTGGCCTCCGAGCCGCCTGCGATCATGACGGGCGCGAGGCCGCGGCGGATCCATTGGGCCGCTTCGCCGACCGCGTGCGCGCCGGAGGAGCAGGCGCTCGTGGTGCAAAAGCTCGGCCCCTTGAGACCGTGGGCCATCGAAACCTGACCGGCGGCGAGGTTCGAGATGATGCCGGGGATCGTGTACGGGCTGAGCTTGCCCGGACCCTTCTCGAGGATTGTCTGCTTCGCCTTCTCGATGGTGGACAGGCCGCCGATCCCGACGCCGATGATCGCGCCCGTGAGCTCGCGCTCCTCGTCCGTGAGCGCGAGGTTCGCGTCTTCGAGGGCCAGCTTCGCCGCGGCCATCGCGAACTCCGAGAAGCGATCGAGCTCCTTGATCTTCTTCTTCTCGATGAAGCGGGTCGCGTCCCAATCCTTCACCTCACCTGCGATCTTCACGCGATACGCGCTCGTGTCGAAGAGCGTGATCGGCGCGATGCCGCTCTGGCCCGCGACGAGCGCAGCCCAGGTTTCCGCCGTGCCAATGGCCAGCGGGGTGATGAGACCGATACCGGTGACGACGACCCGTTCCATCGAAGGCTCCTCGCTCAGCCCGCAGCCTTCTTCGAGTGCTGCTTGATGTAGTCGACGGCGTTCTGCACCGTGCGGATCTTCTCGGTGTCTTCGTCCGGGATGTCGAGGTCGAAGGTCTCTTCGAACGCGAGCACGAGCTCGACGAGGCCGAGCGAGTCGGCGCCGAGGTCGTCGATGAAGGACGACTCGATCTTGATCTGCGCTTCGTCCACGTCGAGCTGCTCGACGATGATGCGCTTAACTTCGGCGAAGATATCCATGATGTGCCTGCGTTGCGTTGGGGTTGTTGACGAGAAGATTTTGTGTGGAAACTACATGTAGAGGCCGCCGTTCACGCGGAGCACTTGCCCGGTGACGTAGGAGGCCTCGCTCGAGGCGAGGAAGGCGACCGCCGAGGCGATCTCGGCCGACTGGCCCGTGCGCCCGAGGGGGATGCCCGACAGCAGCTGGGTCTTCATGGCCTCGGTCATGTGCGAGGTCATGTCCGTGTCGATGAAGCCCGGCGCGACGACGTTCACGGTGACGTTGCGCGAGGCGTACTCGCGCGCGATCGACTTCGCGGCGCCGATGACGCCGGCCTTCGTGGCGGCGTACGCGGTCTGCCCGACGTTGCCCATTTCGCCGACGACGCTCGAGAGGAAGACGATGCGGCCGTAGCGCGCCTTCATCATGGGTTTCACGGCCGCGCGCGCCGAAGCGATCGTGCCGCGCAGGTTCGTGGCGACGAGGTTGTCGATGTCTTCGTCCTTGAGGCGGAGGAGGAGCCCGTCGACGGCGATGCCCGCGTTGGCGACGAGCACGTCGAGGCGGCCGAACTCCTTCACGGTCGCGTCGACCACGGCGTCCATTTCGGCCGAAACGGCGACGTCGGCCTTCATGGCCCGCGCGCGACCGCCACGCTCCTCGATCGCCTTCACGGTCTCGAGCGCCGCCGCCTCGCCACGCACGTACGTGAGCACCACGGTCGCGCCCAGCGTCGCGAGGGTCTCGGCGCAGGCACGGCCGATGCCGCGGGAACCGCCCGTGACGATGGCAACGCGTTCGTTCAGTGAAAACATCGGGTCATTCCTGTGAGGGTCTCAAGCACCGTTCGAAAGGCGATTCAATTGGCCGCGGCCGAGCTCGTGAGCGTGGCCGCGTAGGCGTCGAGCGAGGCGGGGTCGGAGACGTTGGTGAGCACGAGCCCCTTCGCGGTGCGCTTCACGAGGCCCGTGAGCACCTTGCCTGGGCCGATTTCGACGACGTGGGTGACGCCCGCGGCGGCCATCGCTTCGACGGAAGCCTGCCAGCGGACGGCGCCGGTGACCTGGGCCACGAGCTTTTCGCGCGCGACGCTCGCGGCGCTCAAGGTGCCCGCGTCCACGTTCGCCACGAGGGGGTAGGCGAGGTCTCGAACTTCAACGCGCGCGAGCTCGGCGGCGACGACGCGGGCTGCGGGCTCCATGAGCGCGCAGTGGAAAGGCGCGCTCACCTTCAGTGGAATCGCGCGGCCTTTGTGGGCGCTGACGGCCTCCGAGACGCGCGCGACGGCGCCCGCGTGGCCCGCGATGACAATCTGTCCCGGGGCGTTGAAGTTGGCGCAGGAGACGATTTCGGTCCCCGCGTGCTCTTTGCAGAGTGCATCGAGTGTATCGCCCTCGACGCCCATGACCGCCGCCATGGCGCCGACGCCGACGGGCACGGCCTCTTGCATGGCGCGGCCGCGGGAGCGAACGACGCGCACGGCGTCTTCGATGGAGAGCGCGCCGGCGGCGACGAGCGCACTGTACTCTCCGAGCGAGTGGCCCGCGACGAAAGCGGGTGCCGGGAGGTTCGGTACGCGTGCGCGCAGCACGGCCACGAGCGCCGCGCTGGTGGCGACGATCGCGGGCTGCGTGTGCTCGGTGCGCGTGAGCTCTTCCTCCGGTCCGGTCGCGATGAGCGACGAGAGCGAGAAGCCGAGCGCTGCGTCGACGCGTGCAAAGACGTCACGCGCTTCGGGGGCAGCCTCGAGCAGCGCGGAGGCCATGCCCACGGACTGGGATCCTTGCCCCGGAAACACCCATGCGACCTTCATGAGCCCGCGCCCCTATCGCAGTCGGCGCGCCTGCGCATGTGCTTTTTGCAGCGTAATTTCCTACGCATCAGCGCGAAGGTCGTGATGCATCGCGCCGAAAATGATCAACGCGCCCGGACACGAAACCGAGCGCGCAGCGAAGCCGACGAAAGCGAGCGGTCGATGCGCCTCGCTCGCGAAACCGGAACAGGACGCCCTCCGCCCCGCATCCACGAAACAGGTGGGCGGCGACGACGCTCTCGCGGGAAGGGCAGGGCGAGGCAGGAGTACTGGATGTACTTCGACGAGCCCAACCGATCCCGCGAGGCGACGTCCGCCGCCCACAATCCTCACGCCATCTTCGAGAGCTTCTCGTTGACCTTCTCTTCGATGGTCGACTTGAACGCCTTGAGGAGGAAGGGGAGGTCGATGGCCACGCGCACGCTGGCGTCGCTGACGTGAACCTCGCCCTTGGTGCCCTTCGCCGGGCCCGACGGCGCCTCGAAGTGGATGACGTCGCCGACCCACTTCCACGCGAGGTTGAACTTGCTCTCGAGGGTCTTGGCGAGCTCCTCGGCTTGGCTGCGGGCGGCGTCCTTCGCGAGGCTGTGATTGCGGGTGATGTCGATGGTGGCCATGGTGCGCGGACAATGCACCGGAACGCGTGGGGCCGCAAAAAAAACGAGCGAGTCGGACCGCGTGGGTCGACTCGCTCGAAGGGCGCTGCGTGCTCTCAGGCGCCCGGGTTGTTCGCAACCTCTTCGGCCGCCGCACCCGTGAGGGGCGCGGCGTGCGCGAAGGGCTCGTCTTCGTTGTAGGGGCGAAGGATCGCGGGCGGGTCCTCGCCATAGAGCTCGAGGAGCGTCGCGATGGTGCGCTCGCGCTCGATGAGGAAGAGGTGGTCGCCGTTGTCGCCGCTCTCTTTGTCGAGCTTGCTCGCGTTGAGCTTGCCTTGGATTTCGGCGAACTCCTTCTTGAGCACGACGGGGTCGAGGCCCTCACGCTCGGTGCACGCGCTCGTGAGCACGGTGACCTTGTCGTTCGAGACCTCGGCGAAGCCACGGCCGACCGCGACGCGCCGGGTCTCGGAGCCGCTCTTCAGCGTGGCGATGCCGATGCGCACCGAGCCGACGAGGGGCCGGTGACCCGGGAGGATGCCGAACTCGCCGGGTGCACCGGGGAGCGCGACTTCGTCGTACGAACCCTCGAGCGCGACGCCGCGGGGCGTGACGAACTCGACGGTGAGCTTGCCGCTGGCCATGAGGATCTTCAGGCGGAAGCGGTGAGCTTCGCGGCCTTCTCCTTCATCATTTCGAGCCCGCCGACCATGTAGAAGGCCTGCTCCGGGAACTTCGAGTCGTCGTCGAACTGGCCCGCGATGAGCTGCTCGAAGGCGTTGATCGTGTCGTCGAGCTTGACGTACTGGCCCGCCGAGCCCGTGAACTGCGCGGCAACGAAGAACGGCTGCGAGAGGAAGCGCTGGATCTTGCGCGCGCGGCTGACGACCTTCTTGTCGTCTTCCGAGAGCTCGTCCATGCCGAGGATCGCGATGATGTCCTGGAGGTCCTTGTACTTCTGGAGCGTCGCCTGGACCGCGCGCGCGACCTTGTAGTGGCGCTCGCCGACGATCTGCGGGTCGAGCATCGTCGACGTGGAGTCGAGCGGGTCGACGGCCGGGTAGATGCCGATCTCGGTGAGGGCGCGGTTCAGAACCGTCGTCGCGTCGAGGTGGGCGAAGGTC
>CAIOHM010000064.1 GCA_903858055.1 uncultured delta proteobacterium | reverse complement strand
CTCTGGGGCAAGGAACTTCACAGCAAAGGCGCAGCGGACGCGCACTTCTGGGTCGCGACCTTCGGCATCGTCCTCTACGCCGTGAGCATGTGGGTCTCGGGCGTGACCCAAGGTCTCATGTGGCGCGCGACCACCGCCGACGGCTCGCTTCAGTACCCGGCCTTCGTCGAGACCCTCGTGGCGATCCGCCCGATGTACTGGACGCGCCTCGCGGGCGGCACGCTCTACTTCGTGGGCTTTTGCCTCATGGCGTGGAACCTCTTCATGACCGTCGCGAAGGGTTCGCCCGTCGACGTGAGCGTCGAGGTGGAGGTCGACGACGAGGCGGCGTCTTCTGAGGGAATCCGCTGGCGTTTGCTCGGAGGTCAGCCCGTAGTCATGACCGCGATCATGACCGTTGCGGCCCTCGTATTCTTCGTGGCGAAGGTCGAGGGCGCGGTCATCGCGCTCACCGTGCTCCTCGTGCTCGTGGTCGTCGCCACGGTGCAGTGGGCGCTCCGCTCGAAGAAGGAAGAGGATCGCTACCATCCGATGCTCGAGCGCCAAGCGTTCGTCTTCACGGCGCTCGTTTGGTTCGCGGTGCTCGTCGGCGGCGTCGCCGAGATTGTCCCGACGCTCGTCGTGGACCGCGCGGTTCCCAAGACTGGAGCCGTCGCAGAGCCCTACAAACCCCTGGAATTGCACGGACGCGACATCTACGTGCGCGAGGGCTGCTACGTGTGCCACTCGCAGATGATCCGCCCCATGGTGGCCGAGAAGCTCCGCTACGGCGACGCGTCGACCGCCGGTGAGTTCATCTACGACCACCCGTTCCAGTGGGGGTCGAAGCGCACCGGGCCGGATCTGCACCGCGTGGGCGGCAAGTACTCGAACCTCTGGCACGCGCAGCACATGACCGACCCGCGCTCCACGTCGCCGGGCTCGAACATGCCGAGCTACGCCTTCCTCACGGCGGGCCGCATCGACCCCGGTGACACGCTCCTCAAGATGCGTGCTCTGAAAACCCTGGGCGTTCCCTACGACGACGCGCGCATGATGGGCGCCGACGCCGAGGCGCTCGCCCAGGGCAAGGCCATCAGCGACGACCTCACGGGCCAAGGCTTCGACGCGGCGCCCGACAGCGAGCTGGTCGCGATCATCGCGTACCTCCAGCGTCTCGGCCACGCCAAGCCCGTCGAGGAACCCAAGACCACCGCCGTGAACCCTTGAGAGGAGCCGCCATGTTCCAAGCCGTATTCCGACACAGCGACGTCCTCACGCTGCCGATCGTCTCCCTCGTCCTCTTCGCCCTCGCGTTCGTCGCGCTCGCCGCACGCGCGCTCCGCAAGGCCGACCACGCACCGGAAATCGCTGCGCTCCCGCTCGCGGACGACGACGGACTCTCGCCGCAACCCTTCGCCGGAGCTTCCCATGAGCGCTGACCTCGACCCGACGCCGCACGAGCACGCGACCCACCACGTGTACGACGACATCCACGAAGACGACCACCCGCTGCCCGTGTGGTGGCTCGGGACCTTCTTCGCGACCGTCTTCTTCGCGCTCGGGTACTGGTTTTGGTACCACAGCGTCGAGGCGGGCCCGTCGATCGCGCAGGTCTACCAGCGCGAGGTCGACGCGCTGCCGAAGGCCACGGCGTTCTCGGCGATGGGCGACGACGTCATCGCGGCCCTGGAAAACGACGCGGAAGCGATCGCCCGTGGTCGCGAGGCGTTCGTCCAAAACTGCGTCGCGTGCCACCTCGCCGAAGGGCAGGGGAGCATCGGTCCGAACCTCACCGACGCCTATTGGATCCATGGCGGCGACGCGAAGAGCGTCCTGAGCACGATCGCCCAAGGCGTGGCGGCGAAGGGCATGCCGGCGTGGGGCTCGCTCCTCGGCGACAAGAAGGTCCTCGACCTCTACGCGTTCGTGCACACGCTGCGCGGCAAGAACGTTCCGGGCAAGGCGCCGCAGGGCGTCGACGAT
>CAIOHM010000063.1 GCA_903858055.1 uncultured delta proteobacterium | reverse complement strand
GAGCGGCGAGAACGTCGACGCGCGGAGCGACCTCTTCTCGCTCGGAACCGTGCTCTACGAGATGCTCACGGGCGTGAACCCGTTCAGCGCCCCGACGTCGTTCGAGACGCTTCGCCGCGTCGTCGCCGTCGAGGTGCCGCCGGTCCAGCTGCTCCGCGAAGGTGTGCCCTCCGAGCTCATCACGCTGCTCGCGACGGCGATGGCCCCGAAGCCCGAAGGCCGCTTCCAGGACGCGGGGCGCATGTACGAAGCGCTCCTCGCGTTCCTCTATGCGCAGGGCCGCCGCTTCAGCGCGCACGATCTCGCCGATTTCCTCCAGCGCTTCCGCGAGCCCGAGGCGGCGAGCCCGAGCGTCGTCCTCGACGCGGACGGCGCGCCCGCGCACGAGCGCACGCCGGCTCTGGTGCCCGCGTCCCGCAAGGGGCACGCCTCGAGCCAGCGCATCCTTGCAACCTCGCCGATTGCGCTCACGCCGCCCGTCGTCGATGTGGAGCGCGCCGTCGAGCTCGGTGAGCGCCGCGAGGTCACCGCGCTCGCGATCGAGCTACCGGGACGGGACGACGATGTCTTCGCCGATCGCGCGGCGCGCACGATCGCCCGCTACGGCGGGCGCGTCCTGTCCAAGGACCCCGAGCAGGTGACCGCGCTCTTCGGCGAGGGTGAGCCTGACGGTCGTGACACCGAGCTCGCCACCCGATGCGCGCTCGTCGTGCTCCGCTCCTTCTCGACCGACCGGCTGCCGGGCGCGGGCCTCCACGTCGGACGGGTTCACGTCGCCAGCGACGGGCGCGCGACCGACGACGAGAAGCTCGCGAGCCTCGTGGCCACGGCGCGCGACCTCGCCCGCGCGCGCGAGGGCATGTGCGCGGCCAGCGTCACGGCGATGCGTCAGGTGCGGAGCCTCTTCGTCTTCGAGCCGCTCTCGGACGCGCCCGGCGGGAGCCGGGGCGCGGAGGGCGGCACAAGGACCTCGCCCTCCACCACGATGCTCGTGCGCGAGGTCCGCGCGCCGAGCGAAGCCTTCGGCAGGTTCGTCGGTCGCAAGGAGGAGCTCCGCTCCGTCGGCGAGATGCTCGCGTCGGCCACGCGCCGGGTCGCGAGCGTGCTCACCCTCCGCGGCGATCACGGCATCGGGAAGACGCGCCTCCTACTCGAGGTCGAGCGCCGCCTGCGGAAGGGCGGCTACAACGTCGGCTGGCACGCGGCTGCCTGCGTCCCTCGCGGCCCCGAGCTCCCGCTGTCCGGCATCCAGGCGATGCTCCTCACGCTCTGCGGCGTCGCCGAGGGCGACTCCGAACCGCGCATCCGCCAGGTGATCCCTCGCCTGCGGGCGCTCGGCCTCCAGGACGACGAGGTCGCGGCGGTCCTCGCCTCGCTCGGGGCTTCCGCCGCGTCGTCGGGCGGCAACGTGCGCGTCTCGCTTGGCAACGCGTTCCGGCGCATGGTGCAGCGCCTCTGCGAAGACCGCCCGTACGCCTTCTCGTGGGACGCGGCGCACGCGATGGACGCGGAGAGCTTCGCCGTGCTCGACGGCACCCTCGCGCGGCTCCCGCACACGCGCGTGCTCTTCGTGCTGGCTGGCCGCGCGGGCTTCTCGCACCCGCTCGAGAAGCTCGGCGTGCACGGCGCGCTGGACGTCGTGGACCTCGAGCCGGACGACGCCGAGAAGCTCGTCTCGGTCCGCCTCGGAGCGGCGCGCGTCCCGCCCGAGCTCATGCGCTTCGTGCGCGACCGCGCCGGCGGACACCCGCAGATGATCGAGGAGGTGCTGAAGGGGCTGCTCGAGGGACGCGCCGTCACCGTGGCCGACG
>CAIOHM010000062.1 GCA_903858055.1 uncultured delta proteobacterium | reverse complement strand
GCCTTCGACAAGGCCGTGCGTGCGCCCGACCGCAAAGACCCGTCGATTCGCATCGTCGCGTGCGACCCGCCGGGCCGCACCACGCGTCCGCGCGGTGAAGAGCCGACGCCCAAGGCCGGCCGCTTCGAGCGCAGCATCCTCGAAGAGTCGTCGCCGTGGGACCGTGACCGCCGCCCGAGCCCCGACCGTGGGCGTCCTTCCGGCCCGCCGCGGGGCGACGGACCCGATGCCCCGCGCGGGCCACGCTTCGGCAAGAAGCCCTTCGGCGCGCCGCGTGAGGGTGCGGGCGGTTTCGGTGCGCCGCGTGAGGGGGCAGGCGGGTTCCGCGGTCCGCGCGACGAGGGCGCCGGTGGCTTCCGTTCCGGTCCGCGCGACGAAGGCGCCGGTGGCTTCCGATCGGGCCCGCCGCGCTTCGACGGTCCGCCGCGTGGCCCCAAGGGTCCGCGCGGCCCCGGTCGTCGCGGCTAGCGTCCACGCGGCAGCATCTCGCGGCGGTGGAAAAATGCACCCGCTCGCGAAGTAATTCGCATGCGAAGGAATCGTCTGGCGCCTCCTCGGGGCGGTGCTAAGGCCGCGCCCATGCGTTCGACCCTCGGTCTCAAGCTCGCCTCGCTCCTCTCCCTCGCGACCTTCGCCGTCGCGTGCGGTGGCTCCGAACCCTCGGGCCTCGCGCCGTCGGGTGGCGGCGCGGGCGGCGGCGGCACGGGCGGCGGTGGCTCCGGTGGCTCCGGTGGCGGCGTCATCGGCGAGGAGGTCGACGCGGGCACGGCGAACGAGGCGAGCGGTGCGTGCACGAAGATCGACTTCGTCTTCGTGATCGACAACTCGGGCTCCATGAGCGAGGAGCAGCAGAACCTCGCGACGAACTTCCCGCGCTTCGTGCAGGCCATCGAGAGCTTCCGCAACAAGAGCGGGCTCCCGCTCGACTACCGCATCGCGGTCACGACCACGGGCATCACGCACAACATCACGCTCAACGTGCCGACCCCGCCGGGCTTCCCATTCCCCCTCCCACCGCAGGCCATCAACGAGCGCGGCGACGACGGCGCGTTCCTCCAGAAGTCGTCGTGCAACATGACGCGCCGCTGGCTCGAGAAGGGCGACGCGAACGTAGCCCAGAGCTTCGCGTGCATCGCGAAGGTGGGCACGAACGGTCCGTCGTTCGAGATGCCCCTCGAGGCCACGAAGCGCTCCCTCAACGACCGCGTGACCGACGGAACGAACGCCGGCTTCTTGCGTCAAGACGCGCTTCTCGCGGTGATTCTCCTCACGGACGAAGAGGACTGCTCGGTTCCCCTCGCGACGTTCACGGCCGAGGGCGACAACTGCGCGCCTCCGCCCGCGGGAGCGCCCCCCATTTCCGACTACGTCGCCATGCTCGACACCGTAAAGGGTGGCGGCGCGGCGGGCCGCTCGCGCTGGGCGAGCGCGGTCATCGCCGGTGAGACGGATTGCGATTCGACCTTCGGCTCTGCGGAGAAGGCCACGCGCCTCCTCGATTTCGTTCGCCAAGCGGGCTCGAACTCGGTGTTCTCGAGCATCTGCTCGGGCGATCTCTCGGGTGCGCTCACGAACGCGCTCAACACGTTCCAGACTGCCTGCAACAACTTCCAGCCGCCGCGCTGACGCGTCGCCCCCGCGGCGCGCATGACCCTCGCGAGACCTGCGAACGTGCAGGTGCAGCGAGGGTTTTTCGTGCGGGTGCGTTCGGGCTTTTCGCGGCGCGCGCATCGTGATCCCATGGCGTGTCTCGCGGAGAGTCCATGCCCAAGCGCAGCGCCGGTGCCACCATCAGCCAGATCTTGATCGAGTTCGGTCGGGAGCACACGTGGACCCAAGCCGCGCTCGCGGAGCGTTGCGGCATCGAGGTGCGCGCGCTCAAGGTCCGCCTGAAAGAGCTCGTGGACGCAGGCGTACCCCTCGTGCGCGACGAAGACCCGCCGCACGTTTATTGGAGCGTCCCGCGGACGTGGCGTGCTGGCGCTGTGTCTCTCTCGACCGACCAAATGCTGCTGATCGCGCGGCTCCTTGGTCGCCTCCCCGCGTCGCGCACGCGAAGCGACGCGTTGAAGTTCGTCGCCGAGTCCCTGCGCATGGGGCCCGTGCCCGACGCGCCCGAGTCGTTCAGCCTCGACCCTTCGGAAGACGCGCACTTGGTCGTCGTCGAGGACGCCCTCGACAAAACGCATGCACTCCGCATGGAGTATTTCTCCGTCGGGCGCGCCGTGAAGGAGTGGCGCACCGTCTCGGTTCATCACATCAGCGCCGGGCCGCCGGCGCGCTTCCTCGCCACCTGTCACCGCGACGGGACCATCAAGTGGTTCCGTGTCGATCGCATCCTTCGCGCGCACGAATCTGCCGAGGAGGCGTTTCGCGCGGCGAAGCCCGGTATGGTCGAGCACGTGCTCGAGACGAGCATCGACGGCTACCACGGCGAGGGGCACACGACGGCCGTCGCGCTCTCGGTCCGCGAGCCCGAGAGCCGCTGGGTCGCGCGCAACCATCCCAAACCGCTCCACATCGAGGAGCTCCCAAACGGCATTCGCCTCACCGGTGAGGTCGGCTCCGTGAAGCAGCTGGCGCGCTGGGTGGTCTCGCTCGGGAGCGCCGCGCGCGCGGAGACCCCCGAGCTCATCGAGGCCGTCCGTGCGCTCGCACAAGGCGCGCTCACGGTGAACGGCGGGCCCTGACGCTACCCGTCGCTCGAGCGCTTGCGTCCGGGCGCCTGCGTGAGCGCTTGAATGATCGTGAACGAGCGCCGCAGGAGCGAGACCTCCTCGTACATCGCTTGGAAGCGATCGGCGTAGCGGTTCACGATGCGGTCGCGGCGCACCTTGAGCGTGGCGGTGAGGTCGCCGGCCTCGAGCGTGAAGTCGTGGTCGAGGATCACGAAGCGGCGGATCATCTCGAAGCGGCCTACGTGGACGTTGTGGCGATCGAACGACTCTTGAATGAGCGCGCGAACGGCGGGGTGCTTCGAGACCTCGGGGAAGGTCATGCGGGCGTCGTCCACGCCCCGCTGGCGCAAGTGCGCGCGAGAG
>CAIOHM010000061.1 GCA_903858055.1 uncultured delta proteobacterium | reverse complement strand
GCATCGGCCGCGCGCACCGCGAATGGAACGCGCAGCTCGGCGAGCTGACCACGCTCGTGCGCCACGGCCTGCTCACGCAGGAAGACGTGGAACGCATCGTCGTGCGCACGTACGCATACGGCGTATGCACCTGGTACGACGGCGGATCGTTCCCGGTGAAGGGCGTGCTCGATTGCGCCTTCGACGGCCGCGCGCTCCTCGCGCACGTGCGCGCGCGCGCAGAGGCGACCGGCGTACAGATCTGCGACGAAACGCGGGTCTTCGGCCTCGGCGAGGGGCCCGGCGGGATCACCGTGGGCCTCGAAGATCGCGCCGGCAAACGGCGAACCCTCCGCGCGAAGTTCGTGGTGGATGCACGCGGTGCCGCAAGCCCCTACGCGAGCGCGGACCTCGTGTGCCCGACCGTCGGCGGCGTGCTCCGCGGGCTCGAAGAAGGCTCCGGCCCGCGCCAGCAAGACCCGAACGTGGGCGAGATCCTCGCGACCACGGAGACCCTCCTCGCGGGGCAGCAGCACCTCTGGGAGGCCTTCCCCGGGCGCCACGGCGAAACGACGGTCTACCTCTTCTACTACACGTGGTCGAAGCGCTTCCGGCCCGGCGATTTGCTGGAGCTCTACGCGCGCTTCTTCGAGCGCCTGCCCCTCTACCGCAGCGGCAACGCCCAGGTGATCGCGCCGACCTTTGGGCTCATCCCCGGCTGGTCACGACTCTCGCCCCCACCGCGTGCGCCCGGGCGCCGCGTGCTCCTCGTCGGCGACGCGGCCGCACGCCACTCGCCTCTCACGTACTGCGGCTTCGGAGACCTCGTGCGCAGCCTCGACGACACGCTCGATCGCATCGCGCTCGGAGCCGCTTCCCCCGAGGGCCTCGCCGGCGTGCGCGATGACCGCGCGATTCATGGCGGCACGGGGCTCCTCGCCGCGATGATGGCCGAACCCCCGAGCGACCCGCACGAGCACGCGGCGGTCAACACGCTCCTCAACACGGCGTTCGAGACCCTGCACGCGATGCCGAACGACGCCTACGCGCGCCTGCTCCGCGATGAAATGAGCGGCCGCGAGTTCGTCTCGTTCCTGCGCACGACGGCAAAGAAACGGCCCGAGGTCTACCGCAGCGTCTTCGAGCGCCTCGGCCCGGCGGCGGTCGCGAAGTGGGGGCTGAACCTCGCGAGCGGATTCCTCGCATCCTGAGCACGCCGAACCTCGAGCGCCTCGCCGTCGGCGCGCGGGGTGACCGGCCCTGCCCTCACGCGCGCATCGCGGCGGTAGGCGAAATCCGCGCGGCGCGAACCGCAGGCAAAATGCCACCCAAGAGGCCCATGCCGCCCGCGAACGCGAGCGCGGTCGTGACGATGCCCGCGGTCGGCTCGAACGTGAACACCACCTCGGACCAGCTCGCGAAGTTCATCATCGAGAAGCGCACACCACGCATCGCGAGGGCTCCCACGACGCCGATAGCGCCTCCCCCGAGCGCCAGCGCGACCGACTCGATGACGAAGGAGACGAGGATGCTCGCCTGCGAGAACCCAAGGGCACGGAGCGTGCCGATCTCACGCGTGCGGTTGGCGACCGCGGCGTACATCGTGATCGTCGCGCCGATCATCGCGCCGAGCGCGAAGAACACGGCTACGGCACCGCCGAGCGCGGTGATGAACGTGCTCGTACCCGACGACTGTTTTTCGTAATACACGGACTCGCGACTCGCCGCGAGCCCGAGGCGCTTGTCCGCTTCGAGGGTCGTTTGAAACGCGTCGAAAGCGCTCGCACCGGTGAGGCGCACGCGGATCGACGACACGCTGCCCTCGCGACCGAAGGTCGTGCGCAGCGTGTCGAGGTCGCACCAGAGCTCGGATTCGTAGGAAGACCCCTCGTCCGCAAAGACGCCGACGACCGTCACGGGACGGCCTTTGCGCAGATCGAACGACTGACCGAGGTCCGTGCCACGGAAGCGCCCTCGGATGCGCACGCCGACGAGCGCTTCGTCGGTGCCTGGGTGCGGCGCGCGACCTTCGACGACGCGCGCCGTCGGTCGAAACGCAAAGCCGTTCGCGGGGACGCCGCGGAGCTGAACGTTCGAGAGCCCAACGGCTCCGAGCTTCTCGAGCGCCGTCACGACCACCACCTCGCCGGTGACCAGGGGCCCGTTCGCGTCCGACGCTACGCCTGGCATCGCCGCGACGAGGGCCACCTGCGGGTCGTCGACCCCCGAGGAGAGCTCGTTCTCGGACCCCTTGCGCAGGACGATCGCGACGTCGCTACGCCCCGAAGCTCCGAGCGTGCGCGCGATGCCTTCGGCCAACATGAGCGCCGCGGCGAGCACGAAGACGACGAGCGCGATGCCGAAGGCGGTCGCGAACGTGGTGGCCTTACGAACGGCGAGGCTGCGCAGGTTGTAGCGAACGGGGATCATGGGACGGCGCTCCTCGTGGGTAGGGGGGGGCACTGCGAGCTAGGCGACGCGGCGCAGGGCTTCGGTGACGCGGAGCCGCGAGGCGGTGAAGGCGGGGACCAAGGAGGCGACCGCGGCGAGCCCCACGACGGACGCGAGGGCCGTCAGTGCATCCGACGTCATGACGCGGAAATACGGAAACATGGCGCCCATGTTCTCCTCGAGCCAGCGGCCGACACCCCCCTCGACGAAGGGGTACGCGATCGCGAGACCGAGCGCGCCGCCGGCGAGGCCGAGCAGCACGGCCTCGGCGACGATGAAGCCCGCGATCGCCGAAGGCAGGAACCCGATGGCGCGGAGCACCCCGTATTCGCTCGTGCGCTCGCGCACCCCCATGGCGATGGTGTTGCCCAGCACGAGCCCCATGACCGCGAGGATCGCGAGCGAGACGAGGTCGATCGCCCGCAAGACCGCCGAAATCCCCGCGAGGAACGAGGCGTTGAACGAGCGCTCGTCCTGGCTGAGCGTCTGAACGTCGCGCGGGTCGAAGAGGTCGTCGATCGCGCGCGATTGGTCGGCGGAACGCGAAGGGTCGTCGATGCGGCTCACGATCCACCCGATCTGATCACGCGCGCGCTCCGGGAGCGCGTCGTTCAGGTACGCCCAGTGGAAGTGAAACGTCGACCGGTCGACGGACTTGGCGGTGGCCGTGTAGATCCCGTCGATCGTGAAGGTCCACGTTTGGCCCTGCGGCGCTGGAAAGATGCCGCTCTCGAGCGTGACACGGTCGCCGACTTTCCAGCCGAGCTTCTGCGCGAGGACGTCGCCCACGATCGCCCCGGCCCGGTCCTGCTTCCACGCCTCGAGCTGGGCGGGCGGGACGACCATCTCGTCGTACACGTCGAAGTAGCTGTTCGTGTCGACCCCGAAGGTGCCGAAAAACTCGGTCTCGTGCGCCGGGTCGCGCCCGCCGAACCAGCTCGCGAAGGTT
>CAIOHM010000060.1 GCA_903858055.1 uncultured delta proteobacterium | reverse complement strand
GCGCGTCGCCCGCGGCCTCGTGGGCCAAAGTACGCTTCCTCGGCGGCGGCGAGACCTCCGGCGAAGAGAGCGCCCCTTCGTGGCCGCCCGCGTCGCAGGCCCGCACGCTCTACCTCACGGCAAGCGGCGCCCTCGCCGAGGCCGCGCCCGCGACGGGCTCGCTCGCGTTCCCCTACGACCCGAACGATCCCTCCCCGACCCTTGGTGGCGGCACGCTGCTCGGCCCGCTGCACCACGGCCCCACGAGCCAAGCGCCCGTGCTCGCACGCGCCGATCAAGCGTCTTTCTCGTCGCAGCCGCTCGCTCAGCCCCTTCGCATTGGGGGCACGATCGCCGTCACGCTCGACGTCGCGCACACCGGTGTCGACACCGACGTCGCCGTGCGCCTCACCGACGTCGACGCGAGCGGCACGCACCGGGTCATCGGCGAAGGCATTCGCCGCCTCAAGCTCCTCGCGAGCGCGCGGACACCGACGCCCGTGCCCGCCGGGCGACGCGTCACCGTGCCCGTGCCGCTCATGGGCGACCTCGCCTACACGTTCGCGGCAGGCCACCGCGTGGGGCTCATCGTCTCGAACGCGAACTACCCGCGCTTCGACCGAAACCCGAACAACGGCGAGAATTTCCTCGCGGCAAGCGGGCCCGCCCCCCAGCGCATCACCACCACGCTCTTCACCGACGGCGCGAGCCGGATCGTGCTCCCGGTGCGCTGAAGGCCTGACCGCAAATCTGCTGCACACCCGAATCCGTCGGTCGGGTTCGCTCAAAATACACGGAGTATTCCTCGCTCGCCCGCCCTAGGCTTCGGCCGCTCGCGACGATTTCCGGTCAGGCCTGAGCCGCCGCGCTCAGGCCTCGGCCCGCTCCGCGTGCGCGGCTGCGATCTCCTCCTCGATCGCCTCCCACGCGGCCATGTCGCGCTCGATGCCCTTCGCGAGGGCTTCGTCTTCGTTGACGAGGCGGTCGAGCTCCTCCTGCCCCGCGCGCTCGTAGAAGTTCGGCTCCTCGTAGCGCGCTGCGATCGCCGCGCGTGAGGCTTCGGCCTTCTCGATCGCCGCAAGCAGCGCGTCGCGCTGGGCCGGGAGCGCCGCGATGCGGTTTCGTCGCTTTTTCTGCTCCTCCCACGACTTCGCGCCGGAGGTCGATGGGGCGACGACGGTGCGCTCGGCCTTCGCCTTCAGCGCGACGGCGTCCGCGTCGAGGTGGTCGTCGCCGCAGCGCTCGAGGTACTCGGCGAAGGTGCCCGGAAAGTCACGCGGCCCCTCGGGCGTGAGCTCGAGCACGCGCGTCGCGAGCGAGGAGACGAAGTGGCGGTCGTGGCTCACGAAGATCACCGTGCCCTCGAAGGCCACCAGCGCCTCGATGAGCGCGCCGATCGACTCGATGTCGAGGTGGTTCGTCGGCTCGTCGAGGATCAGCAAATTCGGCTTCTCGACGGCGATGCGTGCAAAGAGCAAGCGTGCGCACTCGCCGCCCGAGAGCGAGGCGACGGGCTTGTCGACGTCGGCTCCCGTGAAGAGCGCGCGACCGAGCTGCCCGCGCACGTAGGTCGTGCCCTCGTTCGGGCAGACGGCCCACACGTAGTCGAGCGGGGTGGTCGCGTCGTGCAAGAGCTCGCGGTGCTCCTGCGCGAAGTAGCCGGGCGCGACCGCGTGGCCGAGCTCGACCTTCCCCGCGTCCGCCGAGACCGCGCCCATGATGATCTTCAATAGCGTGGATTTTCCCAAGCCATTCGGTCCAATCACGCCCACGCGCTCGCCGCGGCGCACCGTGAGCGACACGTCCTTGAGGACCTGCTTGGGGCCGTACGCCTTGCTCACCGCGCCGATCGTGAGCACCTCGCGGCCGCTCGGACGCTCGGGGACGAAGCCGAACTTCGGCGTGCGCCGCGACGAGTCCGCGAGCTCCTCGACCTCGATCTTCTCGATCTGCTTGAGGCGGCTCTGGGCCTGCTTCGCCTTCGTGGCCTTCGCGCCGAAGCGTTCGACGAACGCCCGCTTCTCGGCGATGATCTTCTCTTGGCGAGCGATTTCGCTCTCTTTTCGCTCACGAACCGCGGCCTTCTCGACGACGAAGGAGCTGTAGTTGCCGGGGTACTCCGTGACGGTCTCGTAGTCGACGTCGAGGACGTGCGTGACCACGTTGTCGAGGAAGCGCTGGTCGTGCGAGATGACGAGCGCCGCGCCGCGGTACGAGGCGAGGAACTTCTCGAGCCAACGGATCGACAAGATGTCGAGGTGGTTCGTCGGCTCGTCGAGGAGCACGAGGTCCGGCCCCGAGAGGAGGACCTGGGCGAGGAGCACGCGCAGCTTGAAGCCGCCCGAGAGCGTGGCGAGCTTCTGAGCGTGGTTCACCCGAGGAATTCCAAGGCCTTCGAGCACCGCGCTCGCGCGGGCTTCGAGCGTGCGACCGTCGAGCGTGCGGATCGTGTCTTCGAGCTCGGCGAGGCGCGACGGGTCTCCCTCGCCGTGGTCGACGATGCGCGCGCGCTCGCGGAGGGCCTCGTACGCCTCAACGTCGCCGCTCATTGCGAGGTCGAGGATGATGCGCGCGTCGTCGAGCGCGTGGTCCTGACGGAGGACGCCCATGCGCACCCGTGAGGGAATCGCGATCGTGCCGCCCGACGACGGCTCGTCTCCGGCGAGGATGCGCAACAGCGTGCTTTTTCCCGATCCGTTCGCCCCCACGAGCCCGTAGCGTGAGCCGGGCGTGAGCTGGAAGGAGACCTCCTCGAAGAGCGTGCGCCCACCGAAGGCTTTGGCGAGACCGGAGACGGCGAGCATCGCGCCGGGGGCTAACATTCCCCCTCGGGCCATGCACGGGCGACGTTCGCCGCACGCGCGCGCGACGCGCTCCAGCACGCCACGCACGCGGCCTGGCCACGGCCGGCCACGGACACCGATCCGACGATCGAACGCGAGGCTTTTTCCAGCGTCCATACGTGGCACGCCCCCTGCGAGGTGGCGCGCATGACCACGAACTCGCCTCGCCACCTCCGCCCCGCCCTCCTCCTCTCCGCCTCGCTCACCGCGCTCCTCGGCTGCGGCGCGGCCGCCGACGATCCGCCCAGCACGTCCGCGCGCGCACCGATCGGCGAGCGCGCCCACGAAGCGCCTCCCCTCGACGCGCTCGCGTCCGTGCACGTCTCCCCGCTCGGCGACGACGACGCCGAAGGATCCGCGGCGTCACCCGTGCGAACCTTTGCGCGCGCGATCGATCTCGCACGCGACGGCGCGCGGCGCCTCACGCTCTGCGCCGGCGTCTTCACCGAGCGGCTCGTGCTCGACGCCGATCGCGGCGCCGACCGCTTCATCGTCACCGGGGGCGCTGCGTGCCAGGGTTTCTCCGAGGCGGAGAGCGTCGTACGGAGCGACGACGGGCCGCCCCTCGATCTCTTCGCCGTAGGCGGTCCCGTGCAGATTGCACACGTCACCTTCGAGCACACCGGGGCGTCACGACCCGGTGCGAGCGCCGTCGCCGCGCGTGTGGCTTACGTCGATGAGGTCGCCTTCGCGCACGTGGTGCTGCGCGCAGGCCCGGGCGCGGACGGAGCGGATGGCACGGCCGTGACCGTGGGCCCCTGCGACGCGCCTTTCGATCCGCGCGACCCCACCCAAGTCGGGCGCTCGGGGCTCGGGGCGCTCGTCGTCGGCCACCTCGGTGCGCTCTGGCAGCCCGAGCGGGGCGAGGAGGGCGGCGTGCTGCGTTTTCCCAGGTCTTCGCGCTGCGTGGAGCCCCGCGTCCAAACGGGCGGCGGCGGCGGTGGCGGCGGGGCGAGCGTCGCGCTGCTGGCGCGCATGACCCACGTGACCCTCGAGCGTTCGACCCTGACGAGCAGCGACGCGGGCGACGGCGGCCGCGGAGGCGCCTCACAAGCGCCGTCGTGCGACCCCCTCGCGCAGAAGAGCTGCGAGGTGCTCGACCTCGGCGGTGGTGGCGGCGGCGCGGGAGGGTTGAGCGCGGCCATCTTGCATCGGCAGTCGGTCTTCGACGCCGACGGGGCCACGAAGCTCCTTCACGGCGCGGCCGGCGCAGGAGGCGCTGGAGGCGCAGGCGCACGCTGGCTTCACGGAACGGCAGGCGTCGCCGGCGTGGCCGGGCCCTTCGTTGGCGCGGACGAGGGCGACGAGGGCGCCGTGAGCAGCGCCTCGCCGTGAGGGGTCAGCGCGAGCGGCGGGCGCGCGAGGCGATGAGGAGCGCCATTTCGAGCGCCTGATCGCAGTTGAGGCGCGGATCGACCTTGGTGCGGTAGTCGCGCTTGAGGTCGGCCGCGTCGATGCCGCTCGCGCCGCCGATGCACTCGGTCACGTTCTCGCCCGTAAGCTCGAAGTGCACGCCGCCTTGCACGGTGCCCATGCGCTGGTGCACGTCGAGCGCCGCCTCGACCTCGTGGAGGATCTTCTCGAAGCGGCGGGTCTTGATGCCGTCGGCCGTGGTCTCCGTGTTCCCGTGCATCGGGTCGCACACCCAGAGCACCGGGTGCTTCGTGCGGTCGACCCACTCGATGAAACGCGGGAGCACCTCGGAGACCTTCTCGGCGCCAACGCGGTGAATGAGCGTGATGCGGCCCGGTTCGCGCTGCGGGTTCAGCGCTTCGAGCAGCTGCGTGAGCCACTCTTCCGTCATCGCCGCGCCGATCTTGATCGCCATCGGGTTGCGGATGCCGCGGAAGAACTCGACGTGAGCGCCGTCGAGTTGGGCCGTGCGCATGCCGATCCACGGGAAGTGCGTCGAGAGATCGTAGTGCCCCTCGCGCCGGGGAACGCGCTGGGTCTGCGCCTCTTCGTAGTGGAGCGAGAGCCCTTCGTGGCTCGTGTAGAAGTCGATGCGACGAAGGTCCGAGAAGTCCGTTCCGGTGACCGCGCGCGTGAAGCGCAGCGACTCGCGGATCGCGTCGACGATGCGCTCGTACTCCGCCGCGTGCTTCGCGTCCTTCGCGAAGGCCGTGTTCCAGTACTCGGGGTGCTGAATGTCGGCGAAGCCGCCGTCGACGAGCGAGCGAATGAAGTTGAGCGTGAGGGCCGCGCGCTCGTAGCCGCGCAGGAGCAGATCCGGGTCGGGGCGACGCTCGGCCTCGGAGAAGCCAGGCCGGTTCACGTTGTCCCCGCGGTAGGCGGGGAGCGTGACGCCCTCGCGCGTCTCGAAGTCCGTGCTGCGCGGCTTCGCGTACTGGCCCGCGATGCGGCCGATGCGCACGACCGGCCGGTGCGAGCCGTGGACGAGCACGAGGCTCATTTGCAGCAGGATCTTGAGCTTGCCCGCGATCGACGCCGACGAGCACTCGTCGAACGACTCGGCGCAGTCGCCGCCTTGGAGGACGAACGCCTCACCGCGCGACGCCTTCGCGAGCTGCGCCTTCAGCGCCTCGATCTCCCACGAGGTCACGAGCGGCGGCAGGCGGCCCATCTCGGCGGTGACCGCCTTCAGCTTCTCCTGGTCGGGGTAGGAGACCTGTTGAGCCGCGGGTTTCGATTGCCAGGAGTCTGGGCGCCACTCGGACATGACTCCGACTCTAGCGTGGTTCCTCGTGCGCGTCGACGCAATGCGTTGACGACGCGTGAACCTCGCTCTTTTCCGGCGATTCGACGCGCCGCCGCGCGGTCAGCCCTTGGGCTCTTCGGGGAGCGCGCCCTCGTAGATCTTCGCGATCGCGGGGAGGAGCACACCGTTCGGCGCGAGCTTCATGCCCGCGGCCATGAGCTTGTTCGAAGCGCCGGGCACCGTGAGCATGCGACGCTTCTGGAAGCCGTCGAGCGCGAGGCGCGCGCACTCTTCGGCGCTCATGATGCCCACGTCGCCGGCCTTGAACTTGCGGTTCAGGCCCGAGAGCTCGAGCATCTCGGTGGCGATGCCGCCCGGCGCGAACACGCTCACGTTCACGCCCTTGCCCTTGAGCTCGTAGGCGAGGCTGCGGCCGTAGCTCGTCACGAACGCCTTCGTCGCGGCGTAAGCCGCTTGGTACGGCAGCGGCGCGAAGCCGGCCATCGACGAGACGAGGAGCACGCCGCCGTCGTTCTTCTTGCTCTGGAAGTAGCGCGCGAAGTGCTGGCAGAGGTGCACGAGCGCCGTGACGTTCGTCGCGAGGAGCTTGTCGAAGGCCTCGAGGTCTTGCTCGAGCGCGTGGCCGTAATACGTGACCCCCGCGTTCAAGATGGCGCCGCGAATCTCGCCGAGCTGCGTGGCTTCGCTCACGAGGCGGGTCACGTCCGCCGGGGTCGCGAGATCGGCTACGAGCGGGTGCACGAGCGTGGTCCCATTGGCGAGCTCGTCGCGGAGCGCCTCGAGGCGGTCGCGACGCCGCGCGACGGCGATGACGTTCGCACCGTGCTCTTGCACGAGCTGCTTCGCCATTTCGCGACCAAGCCCCGAGGAGGCTCCGGTGACGAGAACCCACTGCCCGCGGAAGTCGACCGGCGCACGCTTCATGGGCGTGCCCCCTACCCGCTCGCGCCGCGAGTGCAAGGAAAAATACGGGCGAAGACCGCGCGAGCCGCGCGCCTCAGCGGAGCGGCGGGGGAACGTAGATCGACTTCAAGTTCGCGCCGGCGGTGAGCGCATAGCTGCCGGCGGTGCCGTACCCGTACGCCATCACGCCGAAGGGCGCCGAGCCCGTCACCTTGTGCGGACCCTCCGGGAACGGGCAGCGGAACGCGAGGTAGCTCGTCGTGCCGAGCGCACCGATGGTGGCGGAGTCACACGTGGCGGGGAGCGCGGCGTTGTCGACGCGGATGTCCCCCTCGGTGCCCGCGGGCACCGTGAGCACCACGTAGTTCTCGCGCCACGAGGGCGGCATGAGGAAGAGGTAGTCTTTGCGGTACTGGTCGTTCGGCACGACGCTCGTGAGCGACGGATCGCCGATGTAGTTGTTGCAGGCGGTTTGGCTCACGAGCAGCTGGCTCACGTAGAGGGGCTCGCTCGCGCTGATCGTGAAGTCGCGCGCGGACCAGATCTCCTTGAGCTCGCCGGGCGCCAGCGTGAGGCGGTCGTTCGGCGCGGGCAGGTTCGTCGTGACGACGGTGTTCACCGCCGCGCCCATGAGGCGCACGAGGTCGGGCTCGCGTGCGCCGTTGCCGCTGCGGTACGGGCTATGCGCCACGGCGAAGTTCTTCCCGAGCGTCGTCATGGGGAGCACCGGCTCCTCGAGGTGGTCGGTGCAGCAGGTGTTCTCGAACTTGCCGAAGCCTGCGCTCTCGGGCGGCGCGATCGCGGTGCGCTGGGTACCCGTGTAGACTGCAACCGGGTAGTCGCTCTCGACGGTGGTGCCCGTCATGTCGGCGGTCGCGCCGCCGATGAGCTGGTTCAGGTCTTCGATGTGCGTCGAGAGGTTGAGCACCTCGAAGGGCCCGAGCGTCGCCTGCACGATCGACCCCTTCGCTTGCTGCGCGATGCCGCTGCCCGCCTGAATTCCCGCGCCGAGCTTGACCGTGACGTGGGTGTTCGCGCGCGTGCCGACGATGCTCACGTAGCCGTGGTCGGGGATGCCTTGAAGCACCGGCGCGCCGGGGATCGCCACCTGCACGGGGTTCGCCGCGGAGTAGGAGATGACGCGGTGAACGGTGCCGAGGACCGCCGTGGGAAGCAGGAGCGACGCATCGTTCGAGAACTGCTGCTCCGCCGCGTTGAACTGGTAGGCGACGAGCGGGCTCGTGCTGCGGATGCGGTAGGCGTTGCCCGAGAGCGCCGTGCCCGTGGGGGGCGGGTTGTGCTCCGCGTTGACGCCGCCGTCGATGACGCGGACCGGGAGGAGCTCGCGACGCAGCTCGTTCGGGCGCAAGCGAAACGTCGTGAGCGAGCGCACCTGCGCCGGCTGACCGTAGGGGGCGTCGTTGACCTCGATCGTGACCGTCGCGTCGTACTGCCCGGCGTTGGCGACGACCACGCCCCAGGGCGCGTAGTCGGCGTTGCCGTCGGTGCCCCACGCGTTCGGCAAGTGCACGGGCCAAAACTCGCAGCCGACGTTCGACTCTTTGCCCGCGAGGAGGTCGCACGCGCTCTTGCACGACCCCGCGGAGCAGCGACCGCCCGAGCCCGTGTCGCAGGTCTCGACCACCGCGCCGTAGGTGCCGTTCGCCTCGCACTTGCGCACGGTGTCGCCGTCGCAACCGGTGCCGCCGGGCGGGCACGCGAGGCACCCTTGGCCGACGACGCAGGTCTGATCGCCGCAGTCTTTGGTGCCCGTCACCGTCCCCGCCGCGTTGCACTGCGTGAATGCGTTGCTGTCGCACGAGCCACAGCTCGAAACCCCGCCGCCTCCCCCGCCGCCATCGGCCGGCCCGAGCCCCGCCTCCGAACCGCCACAGCCGGGCGCCGCGATCACGACGAGAGAACCGAGAGCGAGCGCGAGTGCTGCAACGTGTCGCATGGTCGGCATGGCATCACAGCGCGGAGCGGAGCGGAAGGCTGCCGGCGAACGGAGTTTACGGATGTGACTCAACCATACGAAAACTAGGCGCCCCGAATGGCGCAAAGCGTCGACTTTCTTGGCTCACCGCGTCACTCAGGACTGCGTTCCCATTCGCTAAAAACGTGCCTACGGTCGGCGCCATGAACGCGACTCCTGCTTCGGCCATGCCCGACACGCGCCCTCGCCTCGAGGAGATGTTCCGCCGCATGCTCCTCATTCGCCGCGTCGAAGAGGAAGCGGCCCGCGCGTACTCGCTCGGGAAGATTGGCGGCTTCCTTCACTTGTACATCGGCCAGGAGGCCGTCGCCGTCGGCGCCGTCGCGGCGATCGAGCCCACGGACTACGTCGTCACCACCTACCGCGATCACGGCCTCGCGATCGCCAAGGGCATGAGCGCACGCGCGTGCATGGCGGAGCTCTTCGGCAAGGAGACCGGCTGCTCGAAGGGCCTCGGCGGCTCCATGCACCTCTTCGACGCGCCGAACCGCTTCATGGGCGGGCACGGCATCGTGGGCGCGCACATCCCGCTCGCGGCCGGCATCGCCTTCGCTGCAAAGTACAGGAACGAGCGCAACGTCACGCTCTGCTTCTTCGGTGAGGGCGCGGTCTCCATCGGCGCGTTCCACGAGGGGCTCTCGCTCGCTGCGCTCTGGAAGCTCCCGATCGTCTTCGTGTGCGAGAACAACGAGTACGCGATGGGCACGCCCCTCGAGCGCTCGCTCTCGATCGAAGACGTCTCGGCGAAGGCGCTCGCCTACGGCATGCCGCGCGATCGCCTCTTCGTGACCGACGTGCTCGACGTGGAGCGCACGATGGCCGCCGCCGTGGCCCGCGCGCGCGACGGTCAGCCGAGCCTCGTGGAGATGCGCACCTACCGCTTCCGCGGCCACTCCATGAGCGACCCGGGCAAGTACCGAACGGCTGCGGAGCTCGACAAGCACAAGGCCGCCGACCCGCTCACGCGCGCGCGCCGCGAGTTGCTCTCGCTCGGCCGCAAAGAGGAAGACCTCAAGGCCATCGAAGCCGCCGTCGAGGAGGAGGTCCAAGACGCCGTGCGCTTCGCGGACACGAGCCCCGAGCCGGGCCCCGAGATCCTCGAGCCCACGACCTACGCCGGCCCCTTCGCCTCCTAGGTCGACGCTGGGCGTCCGCGCGACGCCTCGAATCGTCGCTTGGTCGCGTCGAAGTACCGTCCGTACGTCTTCCTCGACCCGCGCTCGCTTCGAAGGCGCTCGCGTTCTCCAGCACCTTCGTCACTGCCCTCTTTCGAAAGCACCTTTCCCATGGCCATCCGAACCCTGCGCTACCGTGAAGCCCTCCGCGAGGCGATGATCGAGGAGATGGAGCGCGACCCGAACGTGCTCGTCCTCGGCGAAGAAGTCGGTCACTACGACGGCGCGTACAAAGTCACCGAGGGCATGCTCGCCAAGTTCGGTGCGCAGCGCGTGCTCGACACCCCCATTGCGGAGGCGGGCTTCGCGGGCATCGCGATCGGCGCCTCCATGGTGGGCCTCCGCCCCATCGTCGAGTTCATGACCTGGAACTTCAGCGCGGTCGCCTTCGACCAGATCCTCAACAACGCCGCGAAGCTGCGCCAAATGAGCGGCGGTCAGGTGAGCTGCCCCA
Organism: uncultured delta proteobacterium; assembly: GCA_903858055.1. Classification (GTDB taxonomy): domain Bacteria; phylum Myxococcota_A; class Polyangia; order Polyangiales; family Polyangiaceae; genus CAIQDA01. Next base: position 462 of record CAIOHM010000060.1, on the reverse strand, counting down.
TCGTCTTCCGCGGGCCGAACGCGAGCGCGAAGCAGGTTGGTAGCCAGCACTCGCACGCGATGGAACACTTCTACGCCACCGTGCCCGGGCTCAAGGTCGTCGCCCCCGCCTTCCCGCAAGACGCGAAGGCCATGATGAAGACCGCGATCCGCGACAACGACCCGGTCTGCTTCATGGAGTCCGAGACCCTCTACACCGTGAAGGGTGACGTCGACGACGCGATCGAGACCATCCCCTTCGGCCTCGCGAACGTCGTCCGCACGGGCACGCGCTGCACGCTCGTCGCGTACTCGCGCATGACCCACGTGTGCCTCGACGCCGCGCAAAAGCTCGCGGAAAAGGGCATCGACGTCGAGGTGGTCGACCTTCGTTCGCTGCGCCCGCTCGACGAGGAGACCATCGTGCAGTCGGTCCGCAAGACCCACCACTGCGTCGTCGTCCACGAAGGGTGGCCCTACGGCG
>CAIOHM010000059.1 GCA_903858055.1 uncultured delta proteobacterium | reverse complement strand
GCCTGGGCGCCCGAGGCCGAACAGGTGGGGGCCGGCTCTTCGGCGACGAGCGAGCCCGAGTCGCGCGCGGTGGTCGCGTTCGTGGAGCAGCACCCGAACCTCTTCGCGTGGCTGAACTTGCACACCTTCGGCGGCGTGTACCTGCGCCCGCTCGGCGACGGCCCCGACAGCAAGATGAACCAGGGCGACCTCGCCATCTTCCGCGAGATCGGCGAGTTCTCGACGAAGGTCTCGGGCTACCCGATGGTGAGCGGCTTCGAGGAGTTCCTCTACGAGCCCGACAAGCCCTTGAAGGGCGACCTCTCGGACTGGGCGTACCACCACCGCGGCACGTTCGCGTACGTGTGCGAGCTCTGGGACCTCGCCAAGCAGGTGGGCATCGAGGTGCGCCGCCCGTTCATTCAAACCTACGATCGCGTGACGCGCGACGATTTGCTGAAGATCGTGGCGTGGGATCGCGAGCACAACCAGGGCCGCGTGCTCGGCGCGTGGCAGCCCTTCGCGCACCCGCAGCTCGGCGCCGTGGAGGTCGGTGGTGTGGACCCGCGCTTCGGCATTTGGAACCCGCCGCCGGAGCGCATCGACGAGGTCGTGCGCGCGCAGACCACCGCGTTTCTCCGCGTGGCCGCCATGCTGCCGCACGTGCAGGCGCGCGTCGTGAGCACGCGCGAGCTTGGTCCCGGCGTGCACCTCGTGGAGCTCCTCGTCGAGAACCACGGCTACCTCGGCACCGTGGGCGCCTCCACGGCCGCCAAGCACGCCTGGTGCGAGCCGCTGCGCGCCACGATCGATGCGCCCGCAGGCGGGAGCGTGGAAGACGGGCCTGCGCTGCGGGAAATCGGGCACCTCGAGGGCTGGGGCTCGGGAGCCACGGACCCGACGATGCAGTTCGCCTTCGCGCGCAGCCGCCACAACGGGGCCAGCAAGCGCCTCCGCTTCGTGGTGCGCGGCCGCGGCGCCGGTCGCGTGACCCTCACGAGCAAGCGCGTGGGGAGCGTCGTCGTGGCGTACGAGGTGTGAACGGAGCGGAGGGGGCCGGCCTCGCGTGCGCTACTTCGTGAGCGTCGGGAGCACGGCGCGGATCGCTTCCACGCCCTCGGCGAGCTCGCTCTCCGTCACCACGAGGGGCGGAGAGAAGCGGATCACGCGATCGCCCGCGGCCGTGAGGAGGATGCCCTTCTCTTGGAGCTTCGGCAGCACGTCGCGCGCGACGAAGCCCTCGCGGAGCACGAGCCCGCGCAGGAGCCCGCGGCCGCGTTCGAGCTCGCAGTGGTCGGGGAACGCCTGCACGAGGTCGTTCAGCATGGCGGAGAGCTTCGCGCCGAGATCCTTCGCGCGCGCGGCGAGCTTCTCTTCGCGCACGATCTCGAGCACCGTGCGCGCCGCCACGCTCGCGAGGGCGTTGCCGCCGTAGGTAGAGCCATGGGTGCCCGGCGTGAGCACGCCCGCGTACTCTTCGGTGGTGAGCATGGCACCGATGGGAAACCCGCCGCCGAGGCCCTTCGCGAGGGCGACCGCGTCGGGGCGAATGCCGGCCTCGTGGAACGCGAGGAAAGACCCCGTGCGCGCGATGCCCGTCTGCACTTCGTCGACGAGGAGGAGGGCGCCACGTTCGTTGCAGAATGCACGGAGGCCGGCGAGGAACCCCTCCGGAGCCGGGTAGACACCGCCCTCGCCCTGCACGGGCTCGACCACGACCGCGATGATGTGCTTGTCCGTCGGGAGCGCCTGCACGGCGGCGAGGTCACCGAAGGGAAGGTGCACGACGCCTTCCACGGCGCCAAAGCCCTCGCGGTACTTGGGCGTGCCCGTCATGGAGAGCGCGCCCATGGTGCGGCCGTGGAACGCGTTGTGGAACGCGACGATGACGCCCTCGGTGGTGCCGCGCTTCATCCACGCGGCGCGGCGCGCGAGCTTGAAGATCGCCTCGTTGGCCTCGGCGCCCGAGTTGCAAAAGAGCCCGCGATCCATGCAGGAGGCGTAGGTGAGCTCCTGCGCGAGGAGGATGTTCTCCTCGTTGAAGAAGTAGTTCGAGACGTGCAGGAGCTTGCCCGCTTGCTCCGCGAGGCGCGCGGCGAGCTTCGGATGCGCGTGACCCACGGCGCAGACCGCGACGCCCGCACACAGGTCGACGTAACGCTTGCCGTCCACGTCGAAGAGCTCGGCCCCCTTGCCCGAGCGCAGCACGAAGGGCGCGGGCTTGTAGTTGCCGTAGAGGTGCTTGTGCGCGAGCGCGAGCAGGTCGGTCGTGGAACCCATGGCGAGCGCTCTAGCGCGCTTTTGCAACGATTCGAACCCTTGCGGTACCTCAGGGGGGAGCCGCGAGGAGCGAACGCGAAAGTTCGAGAAATCCCTCGCTTCGAGCGCTCTGGGTCCGGAAGCGCGGCGTGCGCACGAGGGCCCCGAGGTGCGCGTCGATGTTCGCCACGCCGACGGAGCGCTCGAAGGCCGAGAAGCACGGTCGGTCGTTCCCGCTGTCGCCGATGAAGGGCACCGTGGCGAGCGCCGTGGCGGGGTCGAGGCCGAGCTCGCGATGCAAGAAGGCGAGGGCCCCGGTGGCCTTGTCATGGCGCTCGAAGGTCGCGTGCACGTGGATGGAGCTCTGGGCGGTCTTCGCGCCGCGCTCCTCGAGGAAGCGGCGCACGCGGAGAACCACCTCGGGCGCGACGTGCGCGTTCTCGCCGATGTCCCAGGCGCGATCGCTGATGCGGCCGCGCGAGTCCGTGGCCGGTTCGAGCTCGGGAAACGCCAGGGAAAGCTCCTGCGTGAGGGCGTTCAGGCGGTCGCAGCGCTCGGCGCGGAGCAGGCGTGGCGCGTCGTCGTGCTCCACCACGCGCGCGCCGACACGCCGGTACGCGATCGCGCCGTTCTCCGCGATCGCCCCGAAGAGCGGCCACTGGTGCGCCGCCATCTCCGCCCATGAGGCGGGGCGGCCCGTGATGGCGACGACGGCAATGCCTGCACCCTGCAAGGATTCGAGCGCGCCGAGCACGGCGGAGCGCAAGCGTCCTCCGTCGAGGACCGTGTCGTCGAGGTCCGTGAGGAGTGCACGCGGTCTTGCGTAGGGCCAGGCCTCAGGAAGCGTCTTCATCGAGGCGGGCGTCGCGCTCGACCATGGCGATGAGCGTGCGGAGGTAGAGACCCTCGGGGAAGGCGGCGGGCACCGGGTGGTCCGCGCCCTGGAATTCACGGCCCACGATGGTCGCACGCTTGCCCGCGCGCGCGCCGCCGATGGCGATCGACCGCTGGAGATCGTCGAGGTCAATCGCCGCCGAGCACGTCGAGAGCACGAGGAACCCGCCCGAGGTGAGGGCCCCCGCGCCGAGCTCGGCGAGCTTTGCGTAGCCGTCGAGGGCGCTCGTGCGATCGCCGCGCTTCGGGGCGTAGGGCGGCGGGTCGAGGACCACGAGATCGAAGGCTTCGTTGCACTCTGCACGCGCGAGCACCTTGCGCACGTCGCCCTTCTCGAACGTGATGGCACCGAAGCCGTTCGCCGCCGCGATTCCCTTGGCGGCTTCGATCGCAGGAGCGCTCGCGTCCACGGCGAGCACCGAGGTCGCGCCGCCGCGCGCCGCCGCGAGGGCTCCCGCACCCACGAAGGTGTGCCCGTCGAACACGCGCCGACCCGCGGCCAAGCGCTCCACGCGCTCACGCAGCGGCCGCTGGTCGAAGTAGTAGCCGGTCTTCTGCGAGACCTCGGGCGGCAGCGTGTAGCGCAGGCCGCGCTCGGTGAACGCGAGCGGCTCGGCGAGGGCTTCGGCACCGGGCGAGCGATCGAGCACGCGGTCGGCGTCGGTCACCGAGCAGAGGGCCTCTTCGATGGCGCCGCGGAAGCGGGCGATGCCCGGCGCGAGCCACTGGGCCACGAGGTCGTCGCCGAAGCGGTCCACGATGAGGCCCGGGAGCCCGTCGCCCTCGGCGTGCACCACGCGGTAGCCGCTGGTCTTGTCGCTCGGGAGGCCGAGCGCCGAGCGGAGCTTTTGCGCCCGTGCGATGCGCGCCTGGAAGAAGGCTGCGTCCAGCGTTTGGCGGGGGTCGCGCGTGACCATGCGCACGGCGATGGGCGAGCGCGGCGCGTAGAAGCCGACGCCCATCGGGTTCTTGCGCGGGTCGAGCACGAGCACCTCGTCGCCCTCTTCCGCGACGCCTTCGACACGGTCGACGCCCTGCGCGTAGATCCAGGGGTGGCCGGCCCACACGGGGCGCACGTGACCGGGCTTCAGGTGGACGACGGGGCGCTGCATGCCCGAACCCCTAGCAGCTGGCAGGGCCAAATGAACACGCGCTCCGAGCAGGTCTCGCCGGAGCGCGTGAGCATGGAGCGTTCGAAGGTCAGGAGTAGTCGCGCTCTTGGCGCTCCTGCTCTTCCTTGCACTGGATGCAAAGCGTGGCCTCCGGGCGGGCCTCGAGGCGCTTCGCGCTGATCTCTTCGCCGCAGGAGTCACACATGCCGAACGAACCGTCTTCGATGCGGCCGAGCGCCTTCTCGACCTTGTCGAGGAGCCCGCGCTCGCGCCCACGGAGACGGAACGTGAACGACTGGAGGTACTCGCTCGACGCGAGATCCATCTCGTCGGGGAGGTCGTCGGTGTCGAGCGTCATGTCCTCCTTCAGCGTCTCTTTGGCCCGATGAAGGATCTCGTCACGCTTCTCGGTGAGGAGCACTTTGAACTTTTGGAGCGACTCGGTGTTCATGAAGAAGCCTCGACCTAACGCGGAGGCGCTCGCGTGCTGCGAGAAACACCCGTGTTGGGGCAAAGACGGTAACACCGTCGAGCGATCGGTCAACGGATCTTCCTCGCGTTCGTGTGCGTCATTTTTGACCGCGACCGCCGGCGAAGACTCCCGTCGCGAACCCCCTCGGCGACCGATGATTGCCGTTGACCTTCGAGGGCGAACGCGAAAAGCACGGTGATTTCATGGGAGACATGCTTCGCCTTGGCGTCGACGAGAACGGCCTCGGGCCGCGTCTCGGGCCGCTCGTGGTCACGGGGGTCGCCGCGCGGGTGGAAGGTGGCGCCTCGCTCGAGGCTGCGCTCGCGCCCGGGGTCGCGCGCGGTCTCGTCGGCGACTCGAAGGGGCTCGTCTCGTACCACGACGACGCGCTCGGCGAAGCCTGGGCCCGCGTGCTCGTGGCGCGCGCAGGCATCGAAGCGCACAGCGCGAACGAGGTGCTCGAGGCGCTGCTCTTCGACGCGCGGCCGTGGCTCCGTGCGCTGTGCCCCGGCGGCCACGAGGTCCAGTGCTGGGGCACCGAGGGCGAGGCGTTCACGGCGCCGGCGCGCGTGCTCGAGGACGTGCGCTCGTTCGAGGAAACGCTGGCCTCGAGCGGGATCGAGCTCGGTCTTCCGCGCGTCGTCGTGCGGTGTACGGCGCGGCTCAACGAGGCGCTCGCGGCGGGCATCTCGCGCTTCGACGCGGACCTCCACGCGATGGAGGCGATCGTCCTCGAGGCCATGAATCGAGGCGCGCGCGAGGGCCTCCGCGTCGAGGCCGTGTGCGGCAAGGTCGGCGGTCGCGATCGCTACCTCCAAGCCTTCCGCGTGCTGCCGGCCCACGAGGTCGCGTTCTTCGAAGAGGGGCGCAACGCGAGCACCTACCGCTTCGCCGATCGCGCCGTCGTGACCTTCGTGAAGGACTCGGACGCGGCCGACGCGCTCGTGGGCCTCGCCTCACTCGTGGGCAAATGGGCCCGTGATTTGCTGATGGAACGCATCGTGCGTCACCACCGCCGCGCGGTGCCCGAGGCGCCTCGCGTGAGCGGCTACCACGACCCGCGCACGGCCCAGTTCGTCGAGCTCACGCGGAAAGCGCGCGAGCGATCCGCGCTGCCCGACACCTGCTTCGAGCGCGCGAAGCGCGGAGCGACCCCGTGAGCGAAGCGCCGGAAGAGCCGCTCGTCGCCGTGGGGGTCTCGCTGCCGCTCCGTCACACGCTCTCGTACGCGGTGCCCGAGCGTCTTCGTGCGGTGGCGGTGCCGGGAGCGCAGGTGCTCGTGCCCGTCGGGAACCGCAAGGTGCGCGGCGTCGTCGTCGGTCCTCACGAGGGCGATCGCCCGGCGCGCGTGCGGGCGATCGCCTCGGCGTTCGCGGAAGATCCCGCGATCCCCGGCGAGCTCTTGGCCTTCGTGCGTGAGCTCGCGCGCTACTACGACGCGCCGCTCGGCGAGGCGCTGAAGCTTGCGTTGCCCCCGGGCGACACGAAGGGCGAGGGCGCCCAGTCGTTGGTCGAGGGCGTCGCGGAAGAGGCGGAGCCGGAGCTGCGTGCGCGCGAGGCGAGCCCCACGCGGCGCTGGGCCGTGTGGAGCGGCGGCGATGCCCCCGCGTTGCCAAAGTCCCTGAAGGCGCAGGCGCTCGCGGTGCACCTTCGCGCCGTGGGAGCGATGCCCATCGCGGAGCTCGAGGCGCAGTTTCCCGGCGCGCGTGCGACGCTCAAGACCAAGGGGCTCCACGGCCTCGTGCGCGTGGAAGAGCGCGAGCTGCCTCTGGCCACGTTTCAAGACCCCGTCGCGCGCGACACGCCGCCGGAGCTCGTGGACGAGCAGTCCGCCGCCATCGCCCGCATGGTCGCGCGCCTCGACACCGAGAGCCCGGGCGCGGTGCTGCTCCACGGCGTGACCGGCTCGGGCAAGACCGAGGTCTACCTGCGCATGGTCGCCGACGTACGCCGTCGCGATCGAGGCGTGCTCGTGCTCGTCCCCGAGATCGCCCTCACGCCCCAGCTCGTCTCGCGTTACCGCGCGCGCTTCGGCGACGACGTGGCCGTGGTGCACTCGGGCCTCACCGCGAACGAGCGCCGCCGCATGTGGAAGCGCATGCGCGAGGGCTCGGTGCGCGTGGCGATCGGCGCGCGCAGCGTGCTCTTTTCGCCGATCGAGCGCCTCGGCCTCGTCATCGTCGACGAGGAGCACGACCCCTCGTACAAGCAGGAAGAGGGCGTGCGCTACCAGGGGCGGGACATGGCGATTCTGCGCGCGCACAAGTGCGGGGCCCTCTGTGTCCTCGGTACGGCGACGCCCTCGCTCGAGACCGAGCAGCTCGCGCGGACCGGCCGTATCGAGCGTCTTCGCCTCACGAAGCGCGCGACGCAAAGCGCCCTCCCAAGTGTCGAGATCGTCGACCTGAAGCGCATCGGTCCGGGGCCCACGGGAGACCGGCGTCTCTCGCTCCCGCTGCACCGCGCGATCGCGAAGAACCTCGAGAAGGGTGAGCAGACGATCCTGTTTCTGAACCGCCGCGGGTTCGCACCGGCGGTGCGCTGCCTCGCCTGCGGGAAGCCCGTCGAGTGCGCGTCGTGCTCGATCAGCATGACCTTCCACAAGCGCGCGCCGCAGCTCCGGTGTCACCTGTGCGACGCGGCCCACGCGATGCCCGAGCGCTGCCCCCAATGCGGCAGCGAAGAGCTCGCCCTCGAGGGCACGGGCACCGAGAAGCTCGAAGATCTCCTCGCAACCGCGTTTCCCACGGCCCGCGTTGCGCGCCTCGACCGCGACGTGGCGAGCGGCGTGAAGAGCGCGGCGATCTTGCAGCGCATGCGGGAGGGCGAGATCGACATCCTCGTGGGCACGCAGATGGTCACCAAGGGCCACGACTTGCCCCGCGTCACGCTCGTGGGGGTCATCGCCGCGGACTCCGCGCTCTCGATGCCCGACTTCCGCGCGAGCGAGCGCGTGTTCCATCTGCTCGTGCAGGTGGCGGGCCGTGCGGGGCGCGCGGAGCTCCCAGGGAAGGTCATCGTGCAAGCCTACGACCCGGAGCACGCGGCGATTCGCCACGCTTCGAAGCACGACGTCGAGGGCTTCTTGGACGAAGAGCTCGCGATGCGTGCGGAGTGCAACTACCCGCCCTTCGCGCACCTCGTCAACCTGCGCATCGAGGGGCGCGACGAAGGCAAGACCGTGGCGGCGGCCCAGCGCATCGCCGCGGCGCTCGAAGGTCCCGAGGTCACGGTGCTCGGGCCTGCTCCGGCGCCGATCCTGCGCATTCGCTCCACCTACCGCTGGCGCGTGCTCCTCCGCGCTCCCACGCGCGCGCCGCTCCGTGCAGCCCTCCGTCGCCTCGAGCGCCTGCGCGAGGAGCTCCCGAGCAGCGTGCGCGTCACCGTCGACGTGGACCCGGTGCAGCTGCTCTAGCGGGCCCATGCGAGCGCCGTCGTCGTCTTCGCACGTGCTTCACGAGCGGTCGGCGACGCGCCCCTCGGTGAGCCATGGTAGGCCCCTGCGCCATGAGCGATTCGCGCGAGAGCCCCTCCGAAGTGCGCAATCTCCTCGCGCTCGCGTGGCCCATCAGCGCGGCTCAGCTCGCGATGATGCTCTTGAACCTCGTGGACACGGCGGTCGTGGGGCGGCACTCGGTCGAGGCGCTCGCGGGAACGGCGCTCGGCCGCAACATCGCGTGGCCAGCCCAGGCGCTCGCCATCGGCATCGCGATCGTCCCCGAGACGCTCGCTTCCCAGGCGCTCGGCGCGAAGCGCTACGGCGAGGCGTGGTCGTCGTACCTCGCCGCCATCAAGCTCTCGATCCTCGTGGCGCCGCTCTCGCTCGCGATCACCTTCGCGTCGCTCGCCGCTCTGCCTCATGTCGGCATCGAACCGGCAGTCGTGCAGTCTGCACGCGAATTCGTGTGGGGCTTCTTCCCCTCGCAGATCGCCTTTGGGCTCTACTCGGCCTCGCGCGCGTTCCTGCAGGCCCACGGCGCCGTGAAGCACGCGCTCTACGCGGCGATCGCGGGCAACGTCGTGAACGCGGTCGCGTGCGTCCTCCTCGTGCTCGGCGACGACGGCCTCGTCATGCTTCACCTGCCGCGGCTCGGCTTCGTGGGCCACGGCGCCTTCGGAGCCGGCGTGGCGTCGAGCCTCGGCACGCTCTTCTTGGCCGGGTGGCTCGCGGTCGCGGCGACGAAGCACCGCTCGCCCGTCGCGCCCGAGGAGCGCGTGCGCTTGGGGCTCGTGGCGAAGGTAGGCTTTCCGCTCGGCGCTCAGCTCCTTGCCGAAATGGGCGCGTTTTCGCTCGCCTCCGTGCTTGCGGGCCGCTTCGGCGCGCAAGCCACCGCCGCGAACCAGATCTGCCTCGGTCTCGCCTCGTTCACGTTCATGGGCGCGCTGGGCATCTCCGGCGGCACGGCGGTGCGGGTGGGCCACGCGGTGGGCGAAGGGGCGAACGCGCGCCACCGCGGTCGTGTCGGCATCGCGCTCGGCTCGAGCATCATGCTCATGGGCTCGCTGCTCTTCGCGACGGCACCCTACCTCCTCGCGCGCCTCTTCACGGCAGACCCCGAGGTGCTCGCGCTCTCGGTGGCCCTCCTGCGCATCGCGGCGCTCTTCCAGTTCTTCGACGGCATGCAGGTCGTCTCGGCCGGTGCGCTGCGCGGTGTGGGCGACGTGCGCTTCCCCCTCCTCGCGAACCTCTTCGCGCACTGGTGCGTGGGCCTGCCATCCGCGTGGGTCTTTGCACAGTACATGGGCCTTGGCGTTCGGGGCCTCTGGTACGGGCTCTCGCTCGGGCTCTTCACCGCGGCGCTGCTCCTCGCCGGCCGCTTCGAGGTGCTCTCGCGCCGGCCCGTGGTGCGCCTCGTGGCCGATGCCTCTGCCGGTTTGCCGCACGCTTGACCGCCTCGGCGCGCCTCGCGAGCCTTCGCCGCGAGGGTCGACGATGGGAACGAAGCACGCGGCGGTAGGTCTTGGGTTCTTGGTTGTCGGCGCCGTTGCGCCCGGGTGCTCGAGCGAAGGGGCGCCGGCCGCACCCACGAACGGTGGCGGCGGGACGTTCGCGATCTCCGGCACCGTGCGCAGTGACGCGGGCGAAGGCGCGAAGCCGCTCGCAGGCATCGAGGTCACGATCGCAGGCGACTTCGACGGGGACGGCGTCCGCGCCGCGAGCGAGACCGTGAAGACGACGACCGACGCAGCCGGGTTCTATGCGGCGCAGGTCACGGTGACGAAGGCGACGCGCCTCGGGATCGGCTGGCGTGGTGAGGGCCGTCTGCCGAACCACAAGTCCTTTCGGGTCTCGGGCGTGAGCGAGCCCACGGCCCCGAGCGGCACCCTCGTGAGCGGCGACCGCATCACGCTCTACGGCACCGCACGCGACCCGCGCGGCTACGAGGGGCGCATTCTCGAGACCTACGAGGTCCCGTGACGCTTACGCGCAGCACGCGCGCTATTTGACGATCGGCTTGAGGACGACCTTGCCGTCCTTCTCCGTCACGTCGAACTCCACGTTGCGCCCCGTGTACTTTGCACGGAGCTGCGCCTCGGTGCTCTTCAGCTGCTGGGCCACGGCCTCGTAGGTGAGCGAGGCCGCCTTCGCGTCGCCGCGCGCGAGGCGCTCGGAG
>CAIOHM010000058.1 GCA_903858055.1 uncultured delta proteobacterium | reverse complement strand
CGCGGCACGGCAGGCGCTCGCGCTCCTTGGTCTCGTCGGGGAGTCCCCGGAACCGCCGCGTGGTCCCTTCGAGGTGCTTCGCCTGCGCGAGGTCGTCGATCGTGTGCACGCGGACGACCGCTTCGTGCGTGCGTGGCGGAGCTTCGACCCGGTGACGAAAGGCGAGCTCGTCGCGACCTTCGCCGACGGAAGCGAGCTGCGTGCGCCGTTCGCCGGCCGCGTGGTCTTCCCGAACCCCGCGGCGCCGCCGGGCACCGAGTGGATCTACTTCGCCGAGGCGAGCGCGCGTCAGGTCGGGGCGTGAGGCGTGAGGCTCAGAGCGTGGCGTCGACGAGCACGTACACCGTGTGCTCGGCGTTCTCGAGCGCAAGCCCCGGCTTCGAGCGCGCGATCCACGAGGCCTGCACCTTGAACTTGTGGCCGTTCACGTACTCGTTCACGCCGAGCCCCACCTCTTGCCCTCGCGCCGCGAGCTCGCTCACGAGCGCCGGGTCCGTGCCCGCGTAGGGCGTGAGCCGCGAGTACCGCGCGGCGAGCTCGAAGGGGTGCTCGAAGACGTAGCTCGCCTGCGCGACCCAGCCGCGGGCCGAGCGCGTGGGCTCCCGTCGCGTGGAGCCGTCGGCGTTGGTGGAGACGATCGCGTCCACGTCCGAGCGCTTCCAGAGCGCCTCACCCGCGAGGTAGACGCCGCGCCACTTCGCCACGAGGTCGACGGCCGCGTGCGTTTGGTCCGCCGTGCCGCCCACGAAGGTGGTGCCGGTGGTGCTCCTCGCGCGAGGAGAATTCCAGTTCTTCGCGACGCCGACGCCGAGCGCGACAGCAGGGGTTTCGCGGCGCTTCAGGTCGCCCTCTTCGTCGTCGTCGAGGTCGCCGAGGGGCCTCACCTCCGCGCGCCCGACGAGGAGACCACCGGCTTCGCGCAGCACGCTTTGGTTCGTCCCCTGCCCCCCGAACGCTCCCACGCGCACCGTGAGCGGCGACGCCTCACCGAAGAGACGAGCTTGCGAGAGCACGATGCCCACGTCGCGATCGAGCGTGAGCTCGCCGACGGGCCGCGGGCGCTCCGCGAATTGGAGGGCGAACTCGCGCACGGTGCGCAGCCGATCGAAAGGAACGAAGAACTGGCCCACGCGCAGCGAGAGGTCACGGTGCGGGCGCCAGTCGAAGAACGCGTCGTAGAGCGGCGATTTCGCGCCGTCGCGGTAATCGCGATCGGCGAGGGCCAGCTGCACCGTGTAGCGGAGCTCAGGAGCGAGCACGTGACCTGCGAGGTAGAGACGGAGCGTGCCTACCGTCGCGAGGGCCTGCGGATCGACGGCGGGCGCGCCAGCTCCGGTCACCGTGGTCAGCTGGTAGCGGAGCTGCACGCGGGTCTTCACGTCGAGCGAGACGTGATCGCTCGTGAAGACCTCCGCGGCACGGGCTTCGCTCAGAAACGACGAGGCCCCCACGACGAGCGTGAGAGCCTCGAGCCGACGACGGGAGAATGTTGCCCCGAACCGGAAAGACATGTGTCTGTTATAACAGACAGACTCCACGGGGCAAGGGACGACATGCTCATTGGCAGAGGCGGACGACCTTGAACGGGAAGGCGTTGTTGGCCTCGTTCGACTCGGCGACGACGAGCGTGCTGTCGAGGTTGACGCTCGCGTTGACGATGACGTTCGCCGGAAGGACAACCGGCGCCATGCCCGCGGTGCCGACCTGGACCGCGCCCGGGAGGAGGCCCGAGGCCGGCGCGCTCGTCGGCGCGTTGCCCGCGACGTTGAAGCGCACGAAGTGGGTCGCCGCAGGGGCGGTGCCGGCGTTCTTCTCCTTGTACGTGACCTTCAGGGCCTTCGTGGCGCAGTTGACCTTCACGCCGCCGCCCAAGCCGACGACCTGCGAGGTGAAGCCGTCGTGCACGACGATGTTGCCGCCGTCGAAGACGAGGT
>CAIOHM010000057.1 GCA_903858055.1 uncultured delta proteobacterium | reverse complement strand
CGCGGCGCGCGAGGAAGACCTTGAGCGTTCCGAGGGTCTGGTTGCACATTTCGGCCGCGATGTCCTCGGCGTCCTCGATCGCCGCGGGGACCTCGTTGCCGAAGATGCGCTTGTGCACCGACTTCAGGTACAGCAGCGACGACGAGACCGCGATGCGGCCGCTGACTTTCTTGCCCGCGAAGGGGAGCTGCGTGTTCACGAACGCCAGGACGTTGCGGTTGGAGCGGAGGTAGACGTCGTCGATCTTCGCCTGGACATCGAAGCTGCCGCGCAGCACGGTCTGGAGGCTGTTCTCGAACGCGCTCACGAGGACGTCGGGGTAAAAGACGCCGCGCAAGAGGCGCTCGCCCGTACGCTCGACTTCGCTCGGCTGCGTGTTCGGCGCGATGATCGCGTCAGGTGCGTAGACGAAGCGCTCGGGGCCGCGGTCCACGCCGATCCAGAGCACGGGAGCCTCGGGGTAGAGCGTCTTGCTCGCGGTGAGCACCTCGGCCGCCGCGGTCTCACCGATCGCCTCGTCGATCGCGACGAAGGTCACCACACGGCCCTCGCGGATGACGTCGACGGCTTCGGAGGCGTCGGCGATGTCGACGGACGGAAGACCGAGCGCCTGGAACCGGCGTGCCACGGCGTGCACGATGCTTTCGGGGCTTCCGATGAGGAGGGCTTGGTTGTTTCCGTTCATGCGTTCTCCGCGCGCGGCGCTGGGGGCCACGGTAACACCCTCGCGCGACGCTGCGAAGGAAAGCGGAGCCTCACCGTGACGGCAGCGGACAAACCGCCAAATCCGCATAGCTCGGGCGCTCTCCGGCGTCGCGATGAACGAAGGCCCGCACGATTTCGCCGCGGTGCACCAAGAACACGCCGGGCATGCGCGTGCCATCGCCTGCCAGGAGCCCGATGCCGTGGCCGCCGAAGAGCCCCGCCTCGATGCCGCGCTTCATGACCGCGGGGCCGAAGAGCTGGCGGAGCGAGCCTCGCTCGAGGCCGAACGCCTCGTAGACACGGGCCTTGGGGTCGCTGACGTGATGAACGTCGCCGAGGCCGTTGCTCCCGAGGAACACGGACCCTTCGCTCGGGCTCCCGAGGTGGACGACGACGAGGGTGGCATGCTCTTCGATGGCGGCCCGCGTTCGCGCGAGATCGCTCACGGCCTCGCGGCAGAACGTGCACCCGAAGTGCCGCAAGAAGACGAAGAGGGCAGGGCGCTCTTCGGCGATGGAGCGCAGCGTGCGGCCGCCGGCCGTGGTCGTGTGCTGGAGGGTGTGATCGAGCGCGTGCGAACCCATCGTCGACTCCGATGTTCGAGTCGTAACTCCGTTCCCGCGCCCACGAGAAGGTGCGGCGCGCGGGGCGCGATCCTTTCGCGGTTGCCGCGGCGGCTCAGCTCGCGACGCCCAAGCGGCGCGCCACGAGCAGGAGCTTCAGCGCCGCGTGGGCGGTCCACGCGACGGTTCGGATCACGTTGGTCGACACGAGGCTCGTGTGCGCAGCTTGGTCGAAACCGCCCGCGAGGCGACCGTGCGCGGGGATCGAGCACAGCGCAGTCGTGCCCCACGCGACGACGACGAGCGCGAGCCCGGCGATCGCGATCCGGCGCTCGAGCTCGTCGCGCGCGGCGAAGACGAAGAGCCCGCTGCTCGCGATCTCCGTGAGCATCGCGGGGCCGACGATGAGCGTGATGCGCGCCGAGTGGGCGGCGTGGAACGCTGAGAACCGGGCGGGGTCCGCGAGCGCGAAGAGCGGGTAGTGGACGAGCTGAATGACCCAGATGACGCCGGCCATGAAGGTCGCGGCGGCCGCGGAGACGAGGAGAATCAGAGCGTCCACGCTCCCTCCGATGAAGGAATCGGTCCGCGGTGTCGCCCGCGTTGCGTCGGCCGCGCAGAAGGTCGATACTCGAGCGGATGAGCGAGGCGAACGGCGTGACGGGGGTGCAGCGGGCTGCCGTTTCGGACGGCCCCGAGCTCCGTGTGCGCCTCGTGTGTGCGGGCGATGCGCCCGTGTGGATCGCGCCATTGCGTTCCGTGCTCGCAGCGACCTCGGACTTCGAGGTCGGTCCGATTCGCGCCCAAGGCGAACGCGAGGACTTCGATCTCGTCGTCGTCGAGGTGCGCTCGGGCGAGCTCCCGCTGGCGAAGCTCCTCGAGGTGCAGCGCGAGTTCGCGGCCATGGCGATCGTGGCCACCGTGCCTGCCGATGACCCGACCCACGGCGACTCGATGCTCGGGTTCGGGGCGCACGCCGTCCTCTCCGCCGACGAGTGCAACGAGCGCGGGCTCTTGCGCGCGGTGCGCTACGCCTTGCCCCGGCGCGACGCCGAGGTCGAAATCGAGCGACTTCGCCTGGAAGACACGCTCACGGGCCTCCCGAATGCCCACGCCTTCCGTCGCGACGTGACCCACGCCATCCAGCATTCGGATCACGGGCGTCGCGGTTTCGCCCTCGTCGTGCTCGACGTCGACGCGTTCCGGGATCTCAATCGCCGGCTCGGTCGCCACGCCGGTGACGAGCTCCTGCGCGAGCTCGCGGCGCGCCTCGTCGACGCCCGAGAGGAGAACGTGCGCGTCGCCCGTCGTGGGGACGACCAATTCTTCCTGCGCATCGACGGCCTCGAGTCTCCGAGCGACGCGCAGCAGCTCGTGGGCCGGCTCCTCGAGAGCGTCTCGCGACCGTGGACCTACGGCGAGCACGAGCTTCGCCTATCGATCTCCGCGGGGATCGCCCACTACCCGTTCGAAGGCGAGCAGGTCGATCGTTTGCTCGAGGTGGCGGACTCCGCGCTCCGCTTCGGGAAGCGCCGCGAGCTCGGGAAGGCCCACGTCTCCAAGCCGGGCGGTGCGGAGCGGGCGGCGGCGGAGATTTCCCTCGCAGACGCGCTCCGCGATGCGCTCGCGCGCGATGAGTTCGTCCTGCACTACCAGCCGCAGTTCGACCTGCGCACGCACGAGCTCGCGGGCGTCGAGGCGTTCTTGCGCTGGGCGCGCCCCGGTTACGGACTCGTGCATGCTGCAAGCTTCGTCCGCACGCTCGAGGCGAGCGGCGGCATGGTCGACGTGGAGCGCTGGGTGCTTCACACGGCGTGCCGCCAGCTCCGGGCGTGGCGTGAGCTGACGGGGCGTCGCTTCCGCATGGCCGTAAACGTCTCCGCGCGTCACTTCGCCGACCCCGACTTGCCGCGCACCGTCGACATGGCGCTCCGCTCCTCGGGCCTCCCCACGGGCGCCCTCGAGCTCGAGATCACCGAGCGCGTCGCCATGCAGGACGTCCAGGCGAGCCTCGCGCGCATCGAAGAGCTCGACGCCGTCGGCGCCACGGTCGTCATCGACGACTTCGGCACCGGAGCGTCTTCTCTGAAGTACCTGCGCCGCTTCGCGATCGACGCGGTGAAGATCGATCACACCTTCGTGAGCGAGCTCGCCCAGGGGCGCGACGGTGAGCACGTGACGCGCGGCATCGTGGCTCTCTCGCGCGCGCTCGACCTCCGTGTGGTCGCCGAGGGCGTCGAGAGTTCGGGCCAAGTCGAGCAGCTTCGCGCGATCGGCTGCACCGAGGCTCAGGGCCACTTCTTCGGCGCTCCCGAGTCGCCCATGCAGCTCGAGGCCAAGCTCGTGCATGAGCTCGGCGCCGGCTGGGGCGGGCTCCGCCGCGACGACGCGCCACGATCCATTGGCGGCTGATTCCCGCACGCGAGGGACTCCCGTGGGCGGCGTCGCCTGCTACCGTTGCGCGCATGCGCTGCTCGAACCTCGTCGGTCTCCTCCTCCTCGCGGCTTGCGGCGGGTCCCCCGCCTCGGGACTCGCGGGCCCCTCGACCACGACCGATGCCGGCGCGGCGGGCGATGCGGGCGCGCCCGTGGGCAATGAAGACGGCGGCTTCGTCG
>CAIOHM010000056.1 GCA_903858055.1 uncultured delta proteobacterium | reverse complement strand
TGGAAATCCTCGCGGTCGCGCCGCTTCGATGATCGCGCGGGGGGGGCGTTCACGGGCGCTCCTCGCTTGTCTTCTCTTGGAGTCGCCACCATGCGCAGCGGTCGCCTCGCCGTCCTCGACGAGCACGGACGTCGTCAGAAAGTTCATCCCGCCGAGGTCGTCGGGCCGTGGCATCGGCGCGTGCTCGCGGTCCGGGCTCTGCTCATCGCGATCTTCGTCGTTACCCCCTTCACGCGTGTGCACGGCCGCCCGCTCTTGCTCCTCGAGATCGGCGCGAGGCGGTTCTGGGTGTTCGGTCACAGCTTCAACGCGCAAGACGCGCCCTTCGCCTTCCTGGTGCTCTCCGGTATTGGGTTTTCCCTCATCGCGATGGCTTCGACCGTGGGTCGCGTGTGGTGTGGCTGGGCCTGCCCACAGACCGTGTGGCTCGAAGGCGTCATTCGTCCCATCGAGCGCTTCTTCGAAGGGAGCGCGGTCGAGCGGCGAAGGGGCGACAAGGCGCCCTGGGGCCTCGTGAAGGGCGCGCGCTTCGCGGCGAAGCACGTGTCGTTCGTTGCGGTCGCGACCCTCGTCGCGCACTGGGCCGTGTCGCTCTTCGTGCGCGTGGAAGAGCTCACGCAGCTCTGGCGCGGCGACGCCGCGGCACCGCAGGGGATCGCGCCGGTGCTCGTCGTCCTCACCACCGTCTTCTATTGGGACTTTGCTTGGTTTCGCGAGCAGACGTGCCTCGTGCTGTGCCCCTACGGGCGCCTCCAAGGGTCGCTCCAAGACCGCGACACGCTGCTCATCGGCTACGACGCGCGCCGAGGTGAGCCGCGCGCAAAGGCGGGCACCGCGGGGGCGGGCGACTGTGTGGATTGCCGGCGCTGCGTCGCCGTGTGCCCCACGGGCATCGACATCCGCGACGGGTTGCAGATGGAATGCGTCGGGTGCAGCGCGTGCATCGACGCCTGCGACGACGTGATGGTCAAGCTCGCGCGCCCCAAGGGCCTCGTGCGCTACGCGTCGGAGGAGTCGCTCGCGGGCGGGAAAACGCACGTGATTCGCCCACGCACCGTGGGCTACGGTGTGGCGCTCGTCGTCGGCCTCGTGGTCGTCGCGATCTTCGTGCGACGCTACGAGCCGTTCGAGGCGAACGTGCTTCGCGCGGGAGGTGTCCCCTACGCGGTCGACGGGGCGACGTTGCGGGCGCCGCTCGCCGTGCACGTGGTCAACAAGCAGAGCGAAGCGAGCACGATCACGCTCGCGCTCGAGGAGCCGGTGCCCGAGGTCGTCGTGCAGTTTCCGGCGCCCGTGATCGCGCTCGAGCCCTTCGAAGGGCGCACGGTCCCGATGATCGTCAGCATGCCCGTGAGCGCATGGAGGCCTGGCTTTCGCCTGAAGGTGCGGGCGCACGACGCGCTCTCTGGTCGTGACCGTCACCTCCTCGTTGAGGTCCTCGGTCCTCGCCACGGGTCACCGTGAGCGACGCGTCGATCGCGTACGCGCAGCTGTTCGGACTGGGCCTCCCGTGGGTGGCGCTCCATTGCGGGGCCATGTGCGGGCCCCTCGCCGCAGGACTCACGGCGCCGTTGCCCGCGCGTCGCGATCGCGTGAGGGCGGTCGGCGCGTACCAGCTCGGTCGCGCGCTCGTCTACGTGCCGCTCGGCGCCCTCGCGGGGGCGCTCGGTCATGCGATCGCCGTGCACCCGACGCTCGCGCGCGTCGCATCATTTGCTGGCGCTGCGGCGCTCTTCGCCCTCGCGTTCGCGCGCGGAGGTCGGACGGCCTCGGGCGTCGTGCCCACGTCGGCGCTCCTGCGGAGGGTCGAGCGTGGCGGCCACCTGGCTCGGCTCGTGGGCGCAGCGCGGCGATCGCTCGCGCGTGGTCAGGTCTTCCCGG
>CAIOHM010000055.1 GCA_903858055.1 uncultured delta proteobacterium | reverse complement strand
CCCGCAATCTCAACCGTATTGAACTGCACCGTCGTCGCAACGCCCGCCGTGAGCGGCTGGTCCGTGTCGTCCGAGAACGACCCGTAGACGCTCGCGAAGGCTGGTCCGCTTCCGAAGACGCCTTGCCAGTAGAGCGGGGACGCACCGACCGCGTGGATGGAGTGGTCGTATTCGCAACGGAACGCCGCGAACGTCTGCGCGGCTCCGTTGTTCGTGAACGTGGCCGTCGTGTCGTTCGCGCTCGCGACGATGATGGGCGTCGCGATGTTCGGCATGATTTGCGTGGGAACGAGCTTCCCTCGATTGTCCTTCAGTCCGTGCGCAAGCGTGACGCTTGCGCCCGGGTTGAGAGGACCGACGAGAAAGACGTTGACCAGCAAGCTCATGGGCTACTTCGCCTTCTTCGCCTTGGCGGCGGTTTCGAGCTTGGTGATGCGCTTCGAGAGCAAAGCAAGCTGCTTGTCGTCGGCGTCGGAGCCGCCACGCAGGGCGAGCTTGGCTGACTCGTCCTTGGCCGAGGCCACGTCCCCGGCGAGCGAGTCAGCCTGACTCTCGACGAGCTTGACCCGCTCCTCGAGTGCGCGAATGGCCGAGAGACACGCAGCGTGTCGCGCCTCGCAGTTGCCGTCCTGCTCGTCCTTCTTCGACTGCTTCTCAAGCTCGAGCCGCTTGGCCTTCAGTTCCATGCGCTTCGCAGCCATTTCGGTGCGCGAGCGAAGCCACGACGGCACGACCTTGAGCAGGATGCCGCCGAGGATGGCCGCGCCTCCAAGCAGCGCCGCCGTTCCCGATATGTGACCGTTCGCCGGGAGGACCTTCGAGAGGTCGAACGCCATGTCTTCGGACGTGCCGACGTGCGCGATGGTGACAGGAGCCACCGGGGCTTCTTGCTGTGCTGCTTCTTCGTGCTTCTCTTCCACGACGACCTCCTTCTTCTTCGCTACCGGCTTGCGTGGCCGGTGTGCGGCCTTCCATTCGGGCGTGTCTCGATGCTGGCAACCGTGCTTCCCCTTCGGGTCCCAATCGCCGTCGAGTGAATGGCCGAACTCGTCCACGACGGCGAAAGGCACGGTGAACTCGCATCGTCCGTTTGCCAGCGTGAACGGTTCCGGGCAATCCATGACGCGCTCATCTCTGCCCCTCTACCTTCTTCAGCCGCTCATAGTAATCGGGCCGCTCGCACAAGTGCGCCATCGCGATGCGAGCCGTCTTCTCGATGCTGCCCCGGGTCACGTCGCGGTGCTCGCGCTCGACGGCCATGCCCTGCTTGAGCGCACGCTTCGTGATGCCGCACTTGCGGACCTTCCGGGCGTGCTTGCGCATCACCCGGTCCACGCTTGCTTCGCGGAAAGGGCCGACTGCCGGGGTGCCATCGAAAAAGCCGCCGTCCATGCTGCGCTTGTCCATGAACGCTTCCGGGTCGCCTCGGTTCATCCGTCTCACGCCGCGAACGAGCGACGTGAGGACGTAGATGAAGCCCCCGAAAATGACGACGGCGCGGACGCTCTCGACCACGCCCATGCCCTTCGACGGCGTCTCGACCTTCGGCTCCACGTCACCGACCTCGTCGCTTGAACGCTGCGGCGCTCATCCTGCGCAGGCAGGCGTGCGAGAAGCTGGTCGCCGCCGCTGCCAGTTCGCGGCGCACGCTCATGCTGACCTGCGTGTTCCCGCTCAAGCCTGCGTACAAGTAGCCCGAGGCGAGCGCGTCCAAGAGTCGCTGGCACCCGGAGCGCGGAAGGCCCTCGTCGTCGAGGTCCTCGAGCAGGCGGCGAATGTCTGCCGCCTGCTCGCTCGCCAGTTCGAGGTAGCCCTTGCTGCCCGAGAGGTTTCCGAAGGTGCTCATGGCCTACCCACGTTCCAGTTCGTGAACGTCCTGCATGACGGTCGTCTTGAGGGCGGTGTCCGGGTCCTGCTGCGAGTCGATGTGCGCGAGGATGCGACCGGCGAGCACCGCGAGGCGCACGCCAATCTCCGTGCGCGTCGGACCCTTCTTGTAGGTGCGCCACTCCGCCATGCTGTTGCGCAGGTTGAGGGCCGCGTTGTTCGCCTTGCTGTGGTGGAAGTCCTCGTTGCCGCCGAGGTAGCCGAAAGTCGCCATGTTCAGTCTCCTGCGCCCTTCTTCGGGGCGGTGGTGCGTGGTTTCCGGGTCGAGCACCCGGGCGGGGGCATCTTACACCCCGGCGGCTTCCTGCCCCAGTTGAGCAGGCTCGTGACGTTGCGGACCCGGCACCCGTGCGTTTTCACGTTGCCCTGCATCCTCGTGTTGAAGTTCACGACGCGCCGAGCGTAGTTGCAGTCGGCCTCGGTCCACTCGCCCTTCTTCGCCTTCAGGGCGGCGAGCTTCGGCAGACGCTTCCGGGTGGACTCGAACGACGCGCACTTCGCTCGAGGGTCCTTCGCCCACTTGCGGATGGCGTCGGGACTCATGTTCACCGAGCGGTTGAACTCTTTGCGGACGACTGCGCACGCTTTTCGAGCCATGACTCACCTCCTACAAGATGACCTTGCCGCCCGCGTCGAACGAGAGGTTGCCATAGAAGTGCTTGCCCTTCACCTTGCTGATG
>CAIOHM010000054.1 GCA_903858055.1 uncultured delta proteobacterium | reverse complement strand
CGTAGACCTTCCGCACGAGGACGCTGCTCTCGCCGCGAACGAAGCTCAGCACGTCGGCCTCCATGCGCCCGATGGCGTCGAGCTGGAGCTTGGCCTTCTTCGCGCGCTCGCGGCGCTCGCGACCCAAGTGGGGGTGGCGCTCGAGAACGCGTTCCTCGTGGGCTCGCTTCGAAAGCAGACACTCGAACTCGAGGGCGCGAAGAAGGCCCTCGAACGTCAGCTCGTCGAGCGGGACACCCTGCTCAAGCTCGAGCACGCGATGGCGCGCGCTCCGAACACGGAGGAGCTCGTTCGCGTGGTGCTGGCGCAAGCGATGCGATCCACGCGGAGCCAGGTCGCCGCGCTCGCGCTCGAAGACGACGAGCTCGGGCAGCACGTCCTCTGGGTGTTGCGCAGCGCCGAGGGGCGCCCCGAGACCTTCGAGCTGCGGCTTGGTCAGGGCATCATCGGGGCCGTCGTCGAGGCGAACGCGACCATCGTCGCGAACCGCGCGAACGATCCGCGCTCGGATCCGTCGCTCGACGAGGCGGTCGGGATCGCGACCCGCAACGCGCTCGCGTGTCCGGTCGAGGGCAGCCACGAAGACCAGTGCATTGGAGCACTTGCAATCTACAACAAGCTTGGCGACGAGCCCTTCGATCGCCTCGACATCGCCATGCTCGAGCTCCTCACGGCGAACGCTTCTACGGCGCTCCGCCTCCGGCTCGCGCGCGACGGCAAAGAGCGCGACAAGCGACTCGCGACGATCGGCGGGCTCCTCTCGGGCGTCCTGCACGACATGCGCACGCCGCTGGCGGTCGTTCGCGCGAACCTCGACCTCATCGCGGGCGAAGAGGTCGAGGCCGAGCGCCGCGAGCGCGCGAAGAAGGCCAAGCTCCAGCTCGACGCCATCGGGCGCATGGAGGCCGACGTGCTGAGCTTCGTTCGCGGCGAGAGCAGCGTCCTCGTGCGGAAGGTCTACGTCGACGCCTTCGTGCAGAAGTTGCGTGAGAGCGTGGCGCCGTGGCTCGAGCGTCGCAACGTCCGCTTCGCGGTCGACGTCCGCGAGAAGGGGACTCACCGCTTCGACGAGTCGAAGATCGAGCGCGTCCTCCAGAATCTCGTCAAGAACGCCGCCGAGGCGATCGGTTCGCGCGGCGGCGTCGTGATCTTGCGCGTGGGCCGCGACGCCTCCGGAGCGCTCGTCTTCGAGGTCATCGACGACGGACCGGGCATCCCGCCCGAGATTCGCGCGCGCCTCTTCGGCACCTTCGTGAGCGCGGGAAAAGAGGGCGGCACGGGCCTCGGCCTCGCCATGGCGAAGCGCTTCGTCGACGAGCACCGCGGCCTCATCGACTTCGCAACGAGCCGCAAGGGGACGACGTTCCGCATCGTGCTGCCGCCGCCGGATCCTTCGCTCCCGGGCATGCCGTCGATCCCCCCGCCGTAAGCCGGCCGCGGGCGCGGCGACCTCGCGGACCGGCCCGAAACGCGGCGCGTCCGTTGACTTGCGTGCGCGCCGTGTGCACCCTCGGCCCATGGCTGGCTTGAACTTCGAATGCGATTGGCGTTACGCGATGAACATCTCGCCGACGCAGAAGGCGCGCACGGGCTATCTGCTCCTGTGGAACGGCATCGGCGGCTTGAACCTCACGGCGGATCTCTCGGTCGCGAACCCCTACACATCGACGGGCGCCGAGGTGATCAAGGGCCGCGAAATCAAGTGCGTTGGCGTGATGGAGAGCTTCGCCTTCTCGGGCGATCGCGACGACCCCATCCGCATCGCCTGTTACGTCACCACGGCCAACGCGAACGCCATGCGCGCGAAGATCGCGAGCGGCATCACGACGACGAAGCTCAAGTTCTCGTTCGCGATCTGCGACTTCGACACCGAGGAGCAGCGCTGGTTCGAGAGCGGGTTCGTGCAAGGCGGTGCGAAAGCCCCCGCGGTCGTCGACACGATGGACGGGCGGCTCCAGCTCTTCATCGACGCGACCCCCACGCGCATCCAGCCCGACATCGACGTCTCGCTGTGCCGCTTCGAGTTTCAGGCGGCGCCGACCACGAAGGAGTCCCCGAATTTGCAGTTTGCAACGGGAGCGAAGCAGAAGGTCGTCAAGGGCTGGGGCGGCCTTGCGGAGTGATCCTGTGAGCGGCAGATAGTTCTGTCATTCCGGTACTTTAGAAAAAAGCTCCAAGAACGGATGGAAGACAGTTGCGGCGTGTCCGCACCTGGGAGACTTTAGCGCGGCGTTCGCTCCCGCCGGTTTCTCGGTGAGGCCGCGAAAGCAAACAGGGCGAAGCAACGATCGCCGCCCCGTCATCACCAGCAGGAGGATTGGCCGTGGCCATCAACGACGAGATCCCGAAGTCGCGTCTTACGCTCACCTACCGCACGAACGTCAACGGCCAGCCGGAAGAGGTGACGCTCCCGCTTCGCCTCCTCATCCTCGGCGATCTGTCGCTTGGTACCTCGAAGGACCGCGCCGCCGACCTCGACCAGCGCAACGTGCGCAACCTCGACGGCCGCAACCTCGACCACGTCATGGCCGACATGAACATCTCGGTGAAGACGAAGGTCCCGAACCGCATCGACCCGGCCAACGGCGACGAAGTGGAAGTCGACCTCCCGATCCGCGGCATGAAGTCCTTCACGCCCGCCGAGATCGCGAAGAACGTCCCGAAGATCAAGGCGCTCCTCCTCCTCAAGCAAACGCTGCTCGAGATGCAGGGGAACATCGACAACCGCAAGGAGTTCCGCAACCTCCTCCGCGCCGTGGCGAGCGACGACAAGGCGCTCTCCTCGCTCTCCGACGAGCTCAAGGGCTTCGAGACCCTCAAGCTCCCCCCGAAGTCCGAGGCTTCCTGAGCCTGCGCTCTCGTCCTGAGGAATAGAACATGTCGACCGCTACGGAAGTCAACCTCCAGTCCCTCCTCTCGAGCGTCAAGCTCGCAGCCGAGACCACGGCCCTCGCGCCCGTCGTCTCGAACCACTTCAACGAGATCAACGAAGGCCACTCGATCGAAGACCGCTTCGTGACCGGCCTCGCGGCCCTCGTCCTCAACTCGGACCAGACCGAGTCGAAGCTCGACAAGTCGTCGATCCAGGGCCTCGTCGCGCGCATCGACGAGCTCGTCTCGGCGCAGCTCGACGAGATCCTCCACAACGAGCAATTCAAGGCCGTGGAAGGCGCCTGGACCGGCATCGCCGACCTCGTGCGCAACACGAACTTCAAGGCGAACATCCAGCTGAGCCTCCTCGACGTCTCGAAGGACGAAGCCTTCGAAGACCTCGAGCTCAACTTCGCGGACATCGCGGGCTCGTCCTTCTTCAAGAAGGTCTACGTCTCCGAGTACGACCAGTTCGGCGGTCACCCCTTCGGTGGCATGATCGGCCTCTTCGACTTCGCGAACACCGCGAACGACCTCATGCTCCTCCAGGGCTTCGGCAAGGTCGCCACCGCGTCGCACGCGCCCTTCATCGCGTCGGCGTCGCCCAAGTTCTTCGGCTGCGAGACCTTCGCGGAAGTCGCTCAGCTCCGCGACGTCACGGGCCTCGTGAACAGCCCGCGCTTCGCTCGCTGGAACCAGCTCCGCGAGTCGGAGGAAGCGGCGTACATCGGCCTCACGCTGCCGCGCTTCCTCGCGCGCACGCCGTACAACCACGACACCAACCCGGCCGTGGGCGTCAACTTCGTCGAGACCGTTCGCGGCGACAAGGAAGAGGACTACCTCTGGTCGAGCTCGGCGCTCCTCTTCGCGCGCAACATGGTCAACTCGTTCGAGACGAGCGGCTGGTGCCAGCACATCCGCGGCGTGAAGGGCGGCGGTCGCGTGGCCGGCCTCTCGGTTCACACGTACAACCTCCGCGGCGAAGACGAGATGCGTAATCCCACCGAGATTACGATCCCCGACTTCCGCGAGCTCGAGTTCGCGAACGCGGGCTTCATCCCGCTCGTTCAGAAGAAGGGGTCGGCCGAGGCCGTGTTCTTCTCGGCGCAGTCGATCAAGAAGTCGTTCGCGTACAAGGACGCGAAGGACAGCGAGAACTCGCAGCTCGTGACGAACCTCTCGTACACGCTCTCGATCACCCGCATCGCGCACTACATCAAGTGCATCATGCGCGACAACATCGGTTCGACCGCCGACGCCGCCTACATCAAGGCGCAGATCGAAGGCTGGATGAACCGGTACATCACGACCATCGTGAACCCGGACGACCTCACGCTCCGCTACTACCCCTTCAAGGCGTTCTCGCTGAACGTCGACCCGGTTCCGGGCAAGTCGGGCTGGTACCACGCGAGCCTTTCGGTGCTCCCGCACATCCAGTTCGAGGGCATGGATGTCGACCTCCGCGTCGACGCCCGCCTCGGCTGAGAATCCGCGTGGTAAACCGGGCGCCCACGTGGGTGCCCGGTCCTGTTTTTAGAGACTCGAATCAAGTGGAGAACCAACATGTCTGGAACTGGTGAGAACATCTCGTGCAACTGGGCCAACGGCTTCGTCATGGACCCGAACAAGAAGGACCCGGTCGGGTACCTCACGGCGTTCACGGGCCTCGGAACCCAGGTCGGCGCGCTCGCGCAAGACCTCGAAGTCTTCTGCCCCTGCACCGGCCTTTCGCCGAGCTACCCGGGCATCGCGATCACGGAAGAGCGCGTGAAGGCCGTCGGCATCATCGAGAGCATCAACTGGGCGGGCGGCGTCGGTGACCCCTGGTGCTTCAGCGTCTACATCTCGGGCGTGAACCAGCAGAAGATCGCCGCGGCGATGAAGAACACCTTCGACAGCACGAAGATCGACAAGCTGAGCTGGTGGGTTGGCGACTTCGATACCGTCAAGAAGAACTGGTACGAGCGCGTCTACCCGAAGGCCGACGACATGAAGGGCATGCTCAACGCCCAGGGCGGCAAGATGAAGATCAACCTCGACACCGAAGGCGTGAAGGTTCACGCGAACGTCGACGCGAAGGTCTTCAGCCTCTACTTCGAGATCGTCCCGGCCGCGAACGTCCTCACGAGCATCAACTTCGCCACGGGCGTGCAGAACAACTCGGTGAAGAACTGGGGCCTCAAGATCGGCGGCAACACCTGATGCCGCTGCGGCCGGTGCGCACCGTGCACGGGCCGCAAGTGTCTCGCGCGGGCGGGCGCCTCCTCTTCGGGGGCTGCCCGTCCGTTTCTTTGCAAGCTCTCGCGCGTGTGCCGTAACGAGGGGCCATGGCCGGAATCGACTTCAGCTGCAACTGGCGCAACACGCTGATCTTCAACCCGAACAGCAAGGAGCGCGTCGCGTACCTGCCCACGTTCATCGGGCTGGGGGAGGCCCTCAAGTCGGGGCAGCGAATCGGTCTCGACAACGACATCACCATTTGGTGCCCGGTGACGGGGCTCACGACGCCGCGGTACTCGAAGACGTTCATCAAGGAAGACAAGACCAACTGCGTGGCGATCATCGAGAGCCTGCGCTGGGCGGGCGGCGCCGGAGACCCCTTCGAGTTCGCGTGCTGGATCTCGGCGCAGAACGCGCAGATGCTCATGAGCGCTCAGAAGAACACGCTCCCCACGACGAAGATGACGAGGGTCTCGTGGTGGTCTGCGGCCTTCGATACGACGCTGAAGGGTTGGTTCGAAGAGAACTTCCCCATCGACGACAAGATGGCGGGGATGATCAACAGCCGCGATGGAGTCGTCTGCCTCCACGTCGAGAGCGTGGGGGAGAAGGTCGATCCCTCCGTCGACATCATCATGCACCGCATGACCTTCGAGCTCGTGCCGGCGGCGAACGAAGTGGCGTTCATCAACCTCTCGATGAGCGCGCAGCAGCACGTGGTGCGCAATTGGGGTCTCATGGTCGGCGGCAACATCTGACGCGCAGCGCGTCGACGAGGGCATCTCCGTGAAGCGAGTTCCAAAGCAAACCGCGCGTGTGAATTGGCGTCTTGGGCAGCCGCTCTTGCCCGACCATTTCATCACGCAAGAGGCCACCTTCCGGCGTGAGGTCCACGAGCGCATCGGCGCGGCCTCGACGCCCGTGTGGGGCATCGCGTCCATGCGCATCGACGGCTTCCAGCTCGTGCGCGGCATCCTCTCGGTGCAGGAGCTCTTGCTCGTGACCGAGTCGGGGCTCTTCCTCGACGTGCCCGGCAACTGTGGACCGCTCTCGTTCAACCTCACGTCTGCGGGGCAGGTGAAGGTCGCCGTGTACCTGCAGATCTTCGGCGACGTCGAGGTCGTCGGCGGCGAGGGCGTCGACCTCGTCGAGCGCGCGCTCGTGAAGGCCGCGCTCTCCACGGAGCCCTTCGCGCAGGGGGTCGTCGAGTCCTTCCGACTCGCCGAGTGCGAGCTCGCGCCGGAGGGTACTTGGTCGTTCTCGAGCACCTACCTCGCGCCCTCGCTCCACGTCACCACGACGCCGCACTACGACGGCGTGCTCTCGCGCCTCGAGCTCTTCTCGCGCTCGCTCATTCGCGTGCTCGAAGACGAGCTCCACGAGGAGTACCTCGCGGCGGAAGCCCAGTCTTCCGCGAGCGACGCGTACCGTGAAGCGCTGCATTTCGCCGCGTTCCTCGTGAACCTCAAGGGCGACTACCACCCGCACCCCTTCGAGCTCCACCGAGAGCTCCAGCGTCTCGCGACGCAGCTCGCCATCTTCCGCGCGGTGGCGGTCCCGCAGCTGCGGCCGTACCTCCACGACGACGCCGCCTCCTCGATCCTTCCGCTCACCGAGCGCCTCGAGGAGCTCTTGCAGATGCCGCGCACGCCGACCGCATACGCGCCGTTCCGCTCCGAGGGCGGGCTCCTCGTGTGCGAGATGCCCAAAGAAGTGCGTCGCGCGCGCCAGGTCTACCTGCTCATTCAGAAGCCCCACGTCTCGACGAAGCTCGAGCTGCAGCGCACGAAACTGGCGGCGAAGGCGCGGATCCAGCTCGTGCACGAGAAGGCGCTCCGCGGCATTCCGTTCGAACCCCTCGAGCGGCCGCCCTTCCACCACACGTTCACCTCCACGGTCGACTTCTTCACGATCGGCTCGGGTGAGGAGTGGGATCACGCCATGCGCGACGCCACCTTGGCGCTCTTCGACGAGCCCACGCTCGACGGTTGCCGCCTGTTCGTTCACTGGCGAACCGACTGACGTTCGAGCCGGTGAAAATCGGCACCACGAAGTTGGTGGTCGTAGGTCGTACACCTACATTGTGGCGAAGACCTCCTCATGAATGCCCCTGCCGCTCCCGACCCCAAAGCGTTTGCCGCCGCGGCGGCCGCCAGTCTCCCTCCCTGGGTGTTGGTGGCAGCGGCAGTCGCCCTCCCGCTGGCCATTGCTGCCTTCGCCTTCCTCAAGAAAAAGAGGGACGAGAAGGCGGCAGCGCCTGCGGTGGTGGTCGCGCCGGCCTCGGAAGAGCTGAAGCCTGGGCACCTCGTCGGGGTGTGGCGTCGTTTCTTGCGCAAGCAGCCGTCGAACGTGCGTCGCTCGATCTACCACTTCGAGCCGGTGCTCGTGCTCGGGGCCGCGGGCTCGGGCAAGAGCCGCATGATCGATCACGCGTCGGACTGGCGTCGCGCGGAGCGTCAGTTCCTCGAGTCCGAGTCGAACGACTCGGAGATGCAAGTCTACTTCGGCTCGAACGAACTCACGTTCGAGTTCTCGGGCAAGGTCTCCCTCGGTACCAGCCGCGCGTGCCGTGAGTCGCTCACGCGCCTCCTTGCGCCGATCGTGCGCCGCCGCGAGCCGCTCGTCGTCGTGGCGATCGACGGCAGCAAGCTCGCCAAGCAGCTCCCCGACGCGATCGAGACGACCGCCGAGACCCTTCGCGGCAAGCTCACGCTGGTCTCCACGCTCGCGCGGAAGCCCGTTCTCGCCCGCGTCGTCGTCACGCACCTCGACGAAATCGAGGGCTTCGACGCCTTCGTTCGCTTCTGCGTCGCGCAGGGGCTCCCGACGGCGCTGCCGGTGCGGGCGCCGAAGAAGGGTGTCACGACGGGCGACGAGCTCGCGACCGCGCTCGCCTCCTACGAAGACCATCTGCCGCGCGCGCTCACGACGCTCTCCGCTTCGGACTACCGCAAGCTCATCGTCTTCCTCTCCGAAATGCCGAAATGGCTGCCGTCGCTGCAGCAGCTCTGCGACGTCATGTTCGCGCACGACGGCCTCACCATCGGCGTGATGCCCGACGGTCTCTACTTCGCCTCCGATCACCGCGAGGCCACGAACCCCCTCCGCCGCAACGTCGCGCTCGGGGCCGGGCCCGATCCCCACGCGCAGCACCGAACCTTCGCGCTGGCCGCCGCGGCGGTCGGTGTCGTGTACCTCTCGAGCGGTTGGGCGCTCCAGCGCCAGGGCTGGGCCGGGGCGGATCGCGCGCTCGCCGCTTACCATGCGAGCTCGAGCCGCGAGACCGCCTACCGCGACGCGATCGCCTCGTTCACCAGCCGCGACACCTCGCGCTGGCACTTCTTCCACCCGCGCTTCTTCGAGTCCGCGCGCCTGCGGATGCGCGCTCAGTTCTCTCAGCAGGTGCGCGACGAGTACGTGATCCCGCGAATCAAGCGTGTCGAGAGCGGCAAAGACCCGTTCCGCGAAGCGCTGATGCTCCTCGCGCTCGCGCACTCCGACAAGACCGATCCGCTTCACGTGTTGCGGGCGGATCGCCTCGCCCGCTGGTCCAAGGTCCTCGGCCTCAACGCCGACATCCTCAAGGACTACATCGAGAACGTCGACGAGCGCTTCGTCGCGACGCTCGACTTCCCCATCGGGGCGAACACCGACAAGCGAGTCTCCGAGGTCGAACGTTGGGCTTCGCTTGCCCGATCGCTGGCGCGCGCCCAACAGGAAAGCGACATCACGCTCGACGAGCTCGAGGAGATGCACCACACGGCGCGCTACCTGCGCGTGACGCTCAAGGACGACGGCGAGAACGAAGACGCCGCGGAAATCCTCGAGTGGCTCGAGGGTCGCCGTCGCGACGATGTCTCCTCCGTGGGCTTCGAGACGACGAAGAAGGGCTATGTCCAGCGCTTCGGCAGCTTCGCGGACCTGGTGCGTGATCGCGAGGGCCTCAAGCGCGTCATCGAGGCCGTCGAACGCGCCGAGGTCGCGGTCGCGCAGCCGCCGGTCCTGCTCGCGGATCTTTCGATGCGCATGCGCGCCGAGTGTGTGGACCCCGATCCCGAGTCGGTGCGCGGTGGCGGCGTGCTCCGATTCGATTTCGGTGGCACGGATCTGAAGTTCGACACGAGCGTCTGGGAAGCGACGATGCACGCATCGCGTGTCCGTGAGCTCGTGCGGGCCTTCCACGAAGTGCACTCGAGCGGCGAGTACGCTGGTTCGTCGATCTTCTTCACGTCCGAAATCGAGCGTTCGCTCTCGGCGGTGCAGTGGAACCGCTTCGGCGACAACGGTGCCATCTTCACTGGGTCTGGGCAAATCGAGGGGCGCACGACGCGGCCTGCGTTCTCGGAATTCGTGAAGAAGCCGATCGCGCAGTTCGCCAAGTCGGTCGGGTGCGTGAAGATCTCGCCCTTCGAGAAGCAGCAGCTCGTGCGCTACGTGGCCGATCGCACCGACGAGTACGCCGAGGAAGTGCGCAAGCAGCTCGCGCTCTTCTGGAACGAGTTCGGTCTGCGTGCGACCTCCGCAGAGGCCCTCCGCGTCGCGCTCACGCAGATGACGAAGCAGACTTCGCCGTTCTCGGAGTTCCTCGACGCGGTCCGGACGAACGCGGCGATCGCTCAAGACGCGAACGTCGACATGCTCGCGAAGGACCCCTCGCTCGGCGGCATGAGTGAGGCGGAGGCCACCTCGGTCGCGACGATGCTTCAGCCCGTGCGCGATCGCTTGCACGAGTTCGACGCCATTCAGAACATGTTCCAGGGCGCGGCGGGTGCGACCGAGATCGACAAGTACAAGACGATCCTCGACCAGCTCGCCAAGGACCTCAGCGGCAGCGACGCCCCGGACTCGCAGCTCGCGCGCGTGACCTCCATGCGCGTCGGGCCCCAAGGCCGCTTGGCGCTCGTCGTCCTCCAGGGCGGGGCAGGCTCCTACCTGCGCCTCGTCGACGACTGGCTCACGAGCGTACGTGTGCCGCAGAGCCTCTCGATGCCGTTCTTGCTGCCGGTCGTCGAGCTCTACAAGGTCGGAGCGGTGGACCTCCAACGTGCCTTCGAGACGAGCCGCTGCGAGTTTGCGCGCGAGCCCGGCATCGAAGCGCTCTCCCGTCGCTTCCCGTTCGCGGACCCGCAGCTGGTCGCCGCGCGCGCCAAGGAGCAAGGCCTCGAGACCCCCGCGGTCGAAGACGCCTCCCCGCAAGATCTCGCGCAGCTCTTCCACCCGGCGAACGGGCACATGGCGAACTTCTTCCGGGTGAACGTCGATCCGTTCGCGACGGCAAAGGCGGCCCGCTACGTCGATGCGGACGAGTGTTACGTGTCGGACGGCATGCCGCAGAACCTCTTCAAGCGTCGCTGCGATCTGCGCATGCCGCGCGAGATCGTGTCCATGCGGGACGACGTGGCGCACCTCGCGAGCATGCTCTGGGACGTCGCGGGGAACCCCGTGTCGATGCCGCTCACCGTCGAGCCCATGCCGGTCGTTCGTTCGGTCGAAGGCAACGAAGCCCCGACGCTGCTCTACGCGACGCTCGCAGACGCCAACGTCTACTTCTTCAATCAGCAGCCGACGCGCACCACGGTGAGCTTCGATTGGACGAAGCGCACCATGAGTCAGGTCGGCGTGCAGCTCACGGACCTCACCTCCCGCGTGAACCTCTACCCCGAGCCCGTGGTGTCGCAGGGGTACTGGTCGGCGTTGCGCCTCCTCCAGGCGTCCGTCGACCCGCGCGAGAAGAAGGCCCCGGGGCGCGAGCAGACCTTCGTCAAGTACACGTGGGACATCCGCAACAGCCAAGACGACGAGCGTGTTTCGCGCGCTTCGCTCAAGGTTTACGGCGATCCTTGGCGCATTCGAACGCTGGGGCAATCGGTGCTCGAGCGCATGCGTCGCCAAGCTGCTCAGTGCCGCGACGCTCAGTTCGCGGCGAACCCGTGAGGAGCCAATGACGATCGCCCGCACGCTCTCCTTCTTTGCGCTCCTCGGTGCGTCGTCGCTGGCCGGTTGCGCGACCACGACCCGCATCTACGTCGAGTCTCGCAAAGAGACGAACGGCGGCGAGCCGCTCTACATGGTCGTGCGCAGCTCGGACGGGAAGTCGTTCGTGACCGAGCGGTACCAAGACGCAGCGGCCAAGCTCTTCACGCGCGGCCAAGACCCCGACGTGATCGCACAGGAGCCTATTTTCCCAGGTCGCCCGTTCACGCTGACGATCGAAGACGCAGACAAGAAGGACTTGGTAGTCTACTTCTTCTTCACGAAACCCGGGAACAACTGGCGTGTGCCGCTCCGTCGCCCGCTGCCCGCAGAGGCGGCGATCGATCTCGGAGCGAACGACATCCAAAAAGTTCAAGTTCGAAAACGGTGATGACCGATCCCGCCGCTTCCCCCGCACAGCTCGTCGTTGGGCCGCTCGTCGAGCGCCTACGCGTGGCTCGCGGGGAGGCGGCCGTGCTCGCCCCTTGGTTCGTCGCCGCGGG
Source organism: uncultured delta proteobacterium (assembly GCA_903858055.1). GTDB lineage: Bacteria > Myxococcota_A > Polyangia > Polyangiales > Polyangiaceae > CAIQDA01. The sequence goes on along the minus strand of CAIOHM010000054.1, from coordinate 1,778 downwards.
AGAGAGTCCCAACGCCTTCCTCGAGGGGCTGCTGCGCGCGCTCGCGGAGCGCCGCAGTGTGACCATCGAGAGCGGCCCTGAGCGCTTCGAAGCCTATGCGGACCTCATCGTGGGGCAGCTCTCGCGCCGTCGGCCGATCCTCATCGAACGAACGAGCGTCAACGAGCGCGCGCTCACGGTGCAAGAGCTCGACGCCCGCGCTTGCGCCCTCGCAGCGACCTGGGCCGACGAAGGCGTCGCGGCGGGCGCCTCCGTCGCGTTCGTGATGAACCAGGGGCTCGACGCGATCGTGGCGCTCTTCGCGGCCCTGAGGCTTGGCGCGTGCATCACGTGGATCACCCCGACGGGGCGCGCCTACGTAACGAACCGGCTCGTGGTGCTGGAGCCCGACCATGTCGTCGCGGCGACGGCCATGAAGGCGCACCTCGGCGCGTTCGCGGAGCGCATGCTGCCGCTCGTGCCCACCCGGACAGCGAAGGAGGGGCCTTCGCGGGGTCACGCCTACGCGAAGGGCGAACCCGTGTTTCGGCTCTTCTCGCCGTACGCGCGCGAACCCTTCGATCTCTTCGAACTCGACGGCGCGGAGGTCCTCGCTGCGCTCGCGCGCCTCGTGTTCTTCGGTTTGGCGGGTGACGCAAACGACGTGCTCGTTTGGCCCGAGCTCGACGAGGCGTCTCACGAGCCGCTCTTCACCCTCGGTGCCATGTTCGGCGGCGTTGCGCGTGTATTCTGCAAAACCGAGGACCTCGTGGGTCACCCGGAGTGGATCGCGGCGTGGAAGGCGACGCTCCTCGGCGTGGGGCCCGTGCTTCGCAACGAGCTGCTGCGCGACGGCCCCGATCGGTGGCGCGGTGTTCGCGCGTGGCTTCGTGACATGGCCGAGCCCTTCGACTTCGAGCGAACGCAGGCCCTCGCCGTGCGCGTCGAGCCTGCGAAATGGCGCCGCACGGACCTGCTCCACGTGGCGGCGGGCGGTGGTTTGCTCGCCTTTGGCGTGACGGGAATGGCGGCGAGTCACGCTCTCGTGCTCCCGGCGCTGGGCCTCACGTGGTCGCTCCTCGATCCCGTCGGCACGGGCAAGCCTGCGACGGGGCCGATGGGCATGCTCGCGCGCGTCGTCGGCGAAGAACCCGAGCGAGCGGCCTCGTGTTTTGCCATGGCGAAGCAAGGTGCGGGCTGGCTCCTCGCGGGGTCTGCGCTGCGAGGGCGTTGGGGTAGGGCCTACCCGTCGTTCGAGGCCTGCCAAGCGGCGCGGCGTCTGCCCTTCGTCGAGGAGGTGGACGTGGTCCTCGAAGCGCGAGGCATCAACGACGCGATCGTGACGATGGTGGCGTTCGTCGACCCGTGCGTCGGTCCGGTCAACGTACATCGGGCCGCGTGGACCAAGGCGCTGCGCGAGGCGATCGCCTTCGATCTCGGCGAGGAGCACGTCCCCGACGCGTTCGTGTTGGTTCCCGTGCGGCCGCGCTACAACGACGAAGGCGCGTTCGCGAGCGCCTGGCTCGGCACCGAGTGGCTGACGGGCGCGCTGCTCCAAAAGGCGGACGAGCCGATCTTCCCCTTGCTCGCGCGCCTGGCCCGCATGTTCGCACCTCCGAAGGGCGGCTGACCATGGCGCTAGCCGTCGGCATGACCGCCTCCATGATGTGCACGTTCGGCGCGGCGCCGAGCACGCTCATGGTGATCCCTGTGGCGATGGTGATGGGCTCGACGGGTCCCATGGCCAGCTTCATGGACGGCAAGCCCTTCGCGAACGTCATGCCTTTTGGTGTGTGCAT
>CAIOHM010000053.1 GCA_903858055.1 uncultured delta proteobacterium | reverse complement strand
CGAGGTTGTTCATGCCGCCGACCGCGACCATGTGATCGACGAAGGGACTGCGCACGCGCGAGAGCGTTCCGCCCGAGGCGCGAGCCACCGTGGGTTGCCAGGGTTCGACGATCCCGAGCCGCACCCACTCGTCGATGGTGGCGCGAAGCCATGGCGCCGTGACCTCGAAGGCTGGCGCCCCATGATCCCACAGGCGGTCGTCGGCGCGTCGCGTGGCGGTTCTCCCGCCGAGGCCGCGGCTCTTCTCGAAGACCATCACCTGGTGGCCGTGCGCCTCGAGGACGCGCGCGGCGACGATCCCCGCGAGGCCCGCTCCGATGACGGCGATGCGTCGCTTGCTCCCGCTCGCGGGCGGCGCAACGCGCGCGGCGAAGCGCGAGCTCTCGATGAGGGTCGACTGCTCCGTGGTGACGCGCGCGCGAACGCGGCCGAAGCCTTTCGTGGGCTCGGGCACGGGGTGATCGAACTGACCGAAGCACCAGAGCACGCCCGAGTAGCCGACCGGGCTGCGCCCATCGAGCGAGAAGCGGTCGTTCAGCTCCATCACGAACGCGTAGGCCTCGTCGACGCGCGGCGCCCAGCGCAAGAGCTGCTTGCCCCAGGTCATGCGCGCGTTGTTGTGCAGCTCACCGTGGCGCACGAGCGAGAGCTGCGCGGCGTCCCAGAACGTGTCGCCGGTGCGGCCCTCGGTGAGCATCTCGCGCTCGAGGACGGGGGGCCGCTCGTGGGCGTGCTCGGCGAGGGTCGCGTGGGCCCACTCGGGGATCGCGGCGGCGGTGGCGTGCTCCGGGAAGAAGCGCACGTAGGCGTACGCGAGCTCGCGCCAGATGACGAGCTCGTCGAGGTACTTCTCCACGCCGGGCCCGCCGACGAGCGCCGCCTCGCGCGCCACGCGCAGGGGGCTGATGTGCCCGTGGTTCAAGTAGGCGGAGAGGCGCGAGGTCGCCGGCTGGATGACGTCGTTTCGGGAGCGTGCATAGTGCACGAGACGATCGCGGCGAAAGGCGCTCCAGCGCTCCTCGGCGGCGACGAGCCCCCCGCGCGTATGCCCGACCGGTGCGACGCTGTGATCGATGTCGCAGGCGGCGACGAGAGCGTCGATCGCCGTGCGATCGAGGTCGACCGGCGTGAACGGCAACGCAAAGTTCGGGTCGCCACCGACGTGCGGCGCGCTCGGCCACGCGCGAACGATTCGGTCCCGTCGCTCGCTCTCCGTCGCGCGACGGAAGGCGAAGGCGCGGTCGTAGGCGCGACCGACGAGCCCCTGAGGCACGAGGCACGCGGTGTCGACGACCAACACGGGCCCCCGCGCCTTGCCCTCGACGAACGTATAGCGCTCGTTCCACCAAGCGATGGGCATGTCGTCGGTGACGATGGCCGCAGCGTTTGCGGCGATGGCGTCGAGGACGGCGGTGCGGTGGCCGGGGCGCTCGACGTGGAGGCGGTAGTCGACACCTGCGGAAGCCGCGGCGCGCGCGAAGGCCTGCGCGCCCTCGAGGATGAAGGTGTGGTGCCGGTCGTTGGCGAAGGGCTCGCGCTCGAAGACGATCTGCACGACGACGAGCGCACGACCTGCGGCCGCCGCGAGGGCCCGCGCGGCGTCGAGAGCTGGATTCTCGTCGAGGCGCACCGCGTGGTGCATCCAGTAGACGACGGGACCCTCGCGCAAAGCACGCGCCGCCGCGGGCGTGTCGCGCACGCGCTCGCGCAAATGCGTCGGGAGGTCGTCGGGAAGCACCATCGTGGGTCGCTCACTCTACCGATGCGGCGCGCGTCCGGTAGGTTGCGGATGAGTCACCCGGTCGAATTTCAGCCGCAGCGTCCGCGGAGCCTCTGGCATCCTACGGGGATGGCTGCCCGGCACTGGCTCGCGAAGAGTGAACCCTTCAAGTATCCATGGTCCCAGTTGGTCGAACAAGGCCGCACTTCCTGGGACGGCGTGCGCAACTTCGAGGCGCGCAACAACCTCCGCGCGATGGCGAAGGGCGACCTGGTGCTCTTCTACCACTCGAACGAGGGCAAGGAGGTCGTGGGCGTCGCGCGCGTCGTGAAGACCGCGTACCCGGACCCGACGTCGGACGAAGACTGGAGCGTGGTCGACGTTGCGCCGCATGTGGCCCTGCCCAAGCCCGTCACGCTCGCGAGCATCAAGGCGGAGCCGAAGCTCGCCCAGATGGACCTGCTGCGGCGCTCGCGGCTCTCGGTCGTCCCTGTCCGCCCGGAGGAGTTTGCGTGCATCCTACATATGGGCGCATGTAAGTTGCCGCCGGCCGCGAAGCGGTGAAAATTCTTCGCATGGAAAGCGATCATCCCTCTCGACGTGGGGTGACGGCGTCTCCACACTTTCCAAATCCTCTCGCCCTGGGGTCCCCAATGCGTTCGAACGATTGGACCGCGCCCGAAAGTGGCATCAAGCCCTCCTCGGTACCGTCTGCCCGCTATGCGCGTCCGCCCATTTTGCCGCGCGAATTCTACGAGCCGAAGTTCTCGAAGACCCTCGGGTTCATCGCCTACGGTCTCTGCTTCTTCGTCGGCTTTGGTGTCGTCGCGCGGGGCATCTGGTCCCTGTCGTCGCTGCACGTTGCCGTGCGCGCGCTGCTGATGGCGCCGTTCTTGTTCCTGGCGGGGCAGGGCATGCACATCCTCGGCCTCGTGGGGCACGAGGGTTTCCATCTCTCCCTGCACAAGAACAAGTACGTGAGCGCGGTGACGGGGCTCCTCGCGTCTTCGGTCATCATCGGGTTCAGCGTGACGGGCTTCGCGGCCTCGCACTGGAACCACCACCGCTACACGAACCAGGCCTCGGACCCCGACGCGAAGGTCTTTGCAAAGTACAAGACCTTCCTCTCGCGCTTCCTCTTCGCGCGCCTCGACGCCGACACGAAGTACGCCATCTACGGCGCGCGCTTGGCGATGGGCCTCGACCTCCCGCTGAAGGTGAAGCTCCCGTTCTCGCGCCGCGCGACCACTGGGCTCGCCGTGCTCAACCAGCTCGTGACCGGCGCGTACCTGGGCCTCTACGTGTGGATCACGATGAAGGACCTCGCGACGGGCATCATCTGCGTCGTCATTCCGCACCTCGTGGTCGTCCACTACTCGGGCTTGCGCCCCTACGTGGAGCATGCAGGCACGGAAGAGGGCATTTTGCGGGACACGCGCTCGCGCGTGCACCCGTGGTTCACGATCCTCTACCACAACGTGAACTACCACCTCGAGCACCACATGTACCCGTCGGTGCCCTTCTTCAACCTGCCGCGCGTGCACGAGTTCCTGAAGGCGAACGGCCACTTCGATCGTGCGCACAGTCACGTCGAGACGAGCATCTGGGGAGCGTACGAAAAGACCACGGCGCGCTTCCAGTACCCGGTGTCGGCGCAAGACCAGACGTGGGATCCGCTCCGCGACGGCTCGCCCGCCGAGTGAGCGAGCGAAAGAAACAACGAAGCCCGGGGTTCACACTCCGGGCTTCTTCGTTTGCAGGGGAAGGCTCGGGCCGCGGCTCGGCGGCACCTTACGGGGCGCTGCGAACTTCGAGCGGACGCGAGAACTTCTGCGCGTGCGCCTCGTTCGCGTCCCCCTTCGGTGCCAGCACCACCGTGAGCGTCCCTTGGCCGGCGGCCTCGGGGGTGATCGTCACGCGGAGCGCGCCGCTCGCCGAGCTCTCCACGCGGGAAGCCCAGACGTTCTCCACGCTGCCGAAGGTTGCGACCACGCGCACCTCGGGCGTCACCGTCGTCTTCTGCGTGGGGCGCAGGACGAGCGTGAGCGGGCGGCCCTCGGTGGCGTTGATCGCGTTCGTCTCGACCTCAGCGCCGCGCTCGAGGCGGTCGCCGGCGCCCGAGAGCTCGTAGGTGCCGAGTCGATCGCCGGTGTTGCGTTGAACGAGCACGAAGGCCGCGGCGGCCGCGAAGACCATGCCGAGGCCCGCGGCGATGCGGCTCCCAGAGCGTGCGCGGTTGGGCGGGAAGGGGATGACGTTTCGCGGCGCCTCGGGCTTCGCATCGGCGATGCCGAGCTTGCCGAAGAGGTCGTCTTCGAAGTCCTCGCCGAGGTTGCCCGCGAGCCCGTGCTGCGCGAGCTCGGCCTCGGCGGCACGGTCTTCGCGCACGGCTTTTCCTAGGGTTCGGAGCAGTTCTTCGTCGTTCATGGGAGCCTCACGCATGGGTCTTCGCCACTAGGCGGTCAAACCTGACGCGGAGTTTGGCGGAAAGAGCTCCTCGGCGAGCGCACGCACGCGCTTGGCGAGGCGGCTGCGCCACGCGTACACGGCGTCGGCTTGCATCGAGAAGCCGGAGCAGACCTCTTCGACGGTCGCCTCCTCGACGTAGAGCCGCACGAAGAGCTCGTAGCCGCGCGGGCTCAGCTCTTCGCGAAGGCGATCGACGATGGCCATGAGCATGTCCCGCGACTGCACGACTTGGTGCGTGCTCGGCGCGCGATCGGCGAAGGCGTCGCCCGCGTCGGCGAAGTCGGTCGGGTCTTCGGTCCAGGGCGATCGGCGACCGCTGCGAAGGATCGAGATGGCGTCGCGTTCGGCGACGAGACCGACGAAGTTCGTGAGCGAGAGCCCGCGGTTCGGGTCCCACGAGCGCAGCACCGCGCAGCCGTCTTCGAACAGGTGGAGGAAGACCTCCTGCGCGATGTCGGCGATCTCTTGACGTGCGTCGCGCTGGCCGGCGCGGCGCCCAACGCGGAGCAGCGTGCGGGCGACGCGAGCTTCGACGATCACTTTCGCCTCGCGAACGAACTGGCGCATGGCGCGCGGGTCACGCGCGATCACGGGCGCCAAGAGCGCGACGTCGATGTGATTCGAGCTCAAGCCTCCCCTTTGCTCCCCTCGATGCGCGCGCAGTTAGAGCGTCGTGACGACGCCGGGCTTCACGAACTCGTCCTCGAT
>CAIOHM010000052.1 GCA_903858055.1 uncultured delta proteobacterium | reverse complement strand
CGACCCGAGCTCCTTCGCACGTCGCGCCGAGGCGATGACTTGCTGCACGTCGAGCATGCGCTCGGCGCCGACCGCGGTCTCGTGGTGGCTCGACTGCGGGCAATAGGCGCAGTCTTCCGGGCAGCCGCCGGTCTTCACGCTGAGGAGCGTGCAGAGCTGCACCTCGTTGTCGGCGTGGTTCGCGAGGTGCACCGCGCGCGCCTTGTCGAGGAGCGGCAAGAGCGGCATGTCGAGAAGCGCTTTGATTTCTTCGCGGGAGACGGTCGGCATGGGCGCGGACCGTAGCCAAAGGTCGTCCCTCCGTCGACGTTCGAAGACCTCGTCTTCGCGTCGAGCGCGCGCATTTCGTGGGGCGCTCGCTGTGTGCGCGCTGGACCCGTCCATGATGCGGTGCGCCGTCGTGCATCGCCGCGCGAAACGTTCGCGCTCGCCGTTTGCTAGCGAAAGTCGCGCCAAGTCCGATAGCCTCCTGATGCCAGGGCCTTTCGGGCCCGATGACTTGGAGCGCGATGGAGATTCGTCAGTCCCTCAAGCAGTCGATGAACCTCGTGATGACGCCGCAGTTGCAGCAGGCGATTCGCTTGCTGCAGCTCTCGCGTACGGAGCTCGTCGAGGAGATTCGGCGCGAGCTCGAGTCGAACCCGGTGCTCGCGGAAGACGACGGCCAAACGGGGCGCGTCGTGCGCGATGCCGGGTCCCCCGCCGAGTCTGACGCCGCGTCGGGCATGTCCGAGCGCATCGACGCGAGCGACCTCGGGAAGCGCAAGGAAGACGCGCATGTCAACGACATCGACTGGGACGCGTTCCTCGAGAACCGGACGCAGCAGAAGATTGGCGAGGTGCGCCTTGGCGACGGTGAAGCGCCGCCGATCGAGGCCACCTACACGCGGGCCGAGACCCTCGAGGATCACCTCCGCTTCCAGCTCCAAACGAGCGACTTCACCGAGAGCGAGCGCGACTTCGCCGAGCTCGTGATCTCGAACCTCGACGAGAAGGGCTTCCTCGATCTCCGCACCTCCTACGATCGATCCATCGACGAGCTCGTCGAGTCGATCGAGGGCGACCTCACCGCGAAGCTCTTGGTCTACAACCTCGGCGTCTTCTACGAGAACGTCGGCCGCTTTCGCGAGGCGCGCGAGGCGTTTCAGCGCTTCGCAGGCGTGGACCTCGAGCCCGCCGAGGCGAGCGAGATCGAAGGGCTCGTTGCCAAGGCGCGCCAGGCGCTGCGCGACGCGCTCTCGGTGCACGCGGAGGTCATGCGCCTCTCGGAGAGCAAGCCGCCGGCGCGCGACGTGCTCGCGATGATTCGCGAGACGAAGACCCCCGATCGCCCGTTCTACGAGGCCGCGATCGCCTGTGTGCGCGACATCGGCCGCGTCGGCGACGGTGCGTGCGATCGCCTCGAGGCCGCGCTCCTGGGCTTCGACGACCTCGAGGCTCGGCCCGGGTTTGCGCTCAAGGTGCGCACGCGCAACAAGGCCGTGACGTTGCTTCGCAGCGGGCTCCTCGAGGCGGCGATCGCCCACCTGGCGCGCGTCTCGGCGATCGACGTGGAACCCCACGAGAAGGTCCGCGCGCTCGGACGCATCGCGAGCCTCGCGGAGGACCGCCCGCGCCCTTCGCTGCGCGAGTCCAACGACGCCGTGACGCTCGAGGAGCTCGCCGAGCAAGCGGGGCTCGACCCGGAAGACGCGGAGTCGGTGCTCGCCGACATGCAGCGCTGGGACCCGCTCGGCGTGTGCAGCCGCACCTTGCAGGAGTGCCTGCGCGTGCAGGCGGAGGTGCTCGGCTTCGACGACCTCGACATGGCGATCATCGACCGCCACATGGGCAACCTCGAGAAGCAGAATTACCAGGCGATCGCCAAGGATCTGCGCGTCCCGCTCGAGGAGGTGTACGAGGCCGTGAAGTCGATCCGCGAGCTCGAGTCGCGTCCCGCACGCAACTTCACGAACACGGACGACAAGTCGATCGGCATCACGCCCGACGTGTTCGTGATCCGCGACGGCGAGAAGTGGGTCGTGCAGGACAACGACCGCGGCATGCCCAGGTTCTACTTGAACGAGGCGCTCGTCGAGCAGCTCCGGGGCACGAGCAAGCAGTCGCAGAACTTCATCGACGACAAAGTACGAAACGCCCGTTACTTGCTCGCTTCCCTCGAGAAGCGCCGCAAGACGATCGTCCGCGTGACCGAGATGATCGTCGAGCTCCAGGGCGAGTTCTTCGACGGCGGCGGCAGCCACTTGAGGCCCATGACCCTCAAGGACGTCGCCATCCCGCTCGAGCTCCACGAGTCGACGATCAGCCGCGTCACGACCAACAAGTGGGTCCACACGCCGCTCGGGCTCTTCGAGCTGAAGTACTTCTTCAACTCATCCATCCGCCGCGAGACGAGCGAAGACATCGCCTCCGAGAGCGTGAAGCAGGCCATCAAGCGCCTCGTCGACGGCGAGGACAAGCGCAAGCCGTTCTCGGACGAGGATCTCGTGAAGAAGCTGCGCGAAGAGGGCGGGATCGACATCGCGCGCCGCACGGTCGCGAAGTACCGCGAGGAGCTTCGAATCCTCTCGTCCACCAAACGAAAAAAGCTATTCTGAGGTTTCCGCGTCGGCTCGAGCGGCGTGTTGACGAAGAAAGGAGCGGTCACCTGAGACGTTGCGCGGTCGTTGCGGTTCCTCCACCCCATCGTCGTGGAACCGGGCGCGCACCAGCACGGAGCGTTCTTGGAGAGTGGGTGCACATTGCACGAATCTCCGGCGCACCAAATCGTCCGTCGCTGGGAAGGGTCTCGTTCGTTGGTGCGTTTCGTCGAATGAGCGGGCACGCCCCTTTGGCCACGGCCCCTCGACCTTGCGGAGGCAGACCATGAACATCGCGTTCACGTTTCGGCAGATGGATGGCAGCGACGGTCTCAAGACCCACGCCCAGGAAAAGCTCGCCCGACTGCAGCGCTTTCTCCGTGCGCCGATGAAGGTGCAGGTCACGCTCAGTACGCAGCAACACCGCATCCACCACGTCGAAGCCGAGCTCCACTCGGGACCCGAGCGCTTCCACGCGACCGAGTCTTCGGAAGACATGTACGTCTCCATCGATCGGGTCGTCGACAAGCTCGAGCGTCAGATCCGTGAGCTCAAGGAAGCCGCCGCGGCGAAGATCAAGGGGGCCGAGCGCGCGTCGTCGCGGATGCTCCCCGACGTCGCCGAAGACGACTGACCGCCCTGCCCGCGCGGGCGGGACGAAGCCGTGAGCCCCAAGCGGGTTCGCGGCTTTTTTTGCGCCAAATCACGCCGAAAAACGCGGCAGCGATCGCGCTTCCTTTGCTAGATGTGACGGCGTCATGGGGCTCGTCGATCTCCTCCATCCGGGGCGCGTGCACGTGGTGCCCGCGCAAAGTGCACCGCTGACGAAGCGCGCGTGTTTGTCGCTGCTCGCGCAGGTGGTCTCCGAGACCACTTCGCTCGATCGCGAGGAAGTCGAGCGCGTTTTGCGTGAGCGCGAAGATCTGCAATCCACCGGTCTCGGCGAGAGCGTGGCGATCCCTCACGGCGCGATCGCGGGCCTCGAGAACCAGATCGCGGCGATCATCCTCTCGCGGCCGCCCATCGACTTCGACGCGATCGACGGTCGCCCGGTGCACATCATCGTCGCGGTGCTGAGTCCGAAGCGCGCCGCCGGCGAACACTTGAAGACCCTCGCACGCATCTCGCGGATCTTGAGGACGCAGGCGTTCCGCTCGCGCCTGCTCGAGGTCCGCAGCGGCGAAGACGCGATGCGCTGCATCGCCGACGAAGAGGGCGCCGTCAAGCCATGACCCCGCGTACGAGTCGCCAACCGCAAATGCCTCGCCTCACGACGGCGGACCTCGTGAACGACTCCATGCTCGGGGTGAAGCTTGGGTTGCTCGCGGGCGGGCACGCGGCGAGCGAGCGCCTCGTCACGCACCCGCGCGTGCAAAAGACCGGCCTCGCGCTCGTGGGTCACGGTTACGGCGTCGTGCCGACGCGCGTGCAGATCCTCGGCGAAACCGAGATCTCGTTCCTCGCCACGTTGCCCGACGAGAAGAAGCACGAGGCGATGCGCTTCTTCTACGGTCTCGGGCTCTCGTGCGTGATCGTCACGGGCAACAACCGGCCCCACGTCTCCGTGATCGAAGAGGCCGACAAGCTCGGGGTGCCGGTCTACCTCTCCGAGTCGCGATCGAGCCGCACGATCAACGCCATCCACGCGCTCCTCGACGAGCGCCTGGCGCCCCGCGCGTCGCTCCACGGCGTGCTCGTCGACATCTTTACGGTGGGCGTGCTCATCCTCGGCAAGAGCGGCATCGGCAAGAGCGAGTGCGCGCTCGAGCTCATCATGCGCGGCCATCGCCTCGTCGCCGACGACGTCGTGCATTGCGACTGGCGTCCGCCGGGTCTCGTCTTCGGCGTGCCGGATTCGCGCCTCGCGCACCACCTCGAGATCCGCGGTCTCGGCATCCTCGACGTGAAAGAGATCTTCGGCATCACCTCCACGCGCGAGCGCAAGCGCATCGACCTCGTCGTGCGCCTCGTCGAGTGGAACGAAGAGGAAGAGTACGAGCGCCTCGGCATCGACGACGAGTACCATCGGCTCCTCGAGGTCCCGATCCGCGAGGTCACCGTTCCGGTGCGGCCCGCGCGAGACCTCGGTGCGATCTTGGAAATCGCCGCACGAAATGAGCTCCTCCGTCGTCGCGGGGTGAACACCTCCAAAGACTTCATCGAGCGCTTGCGCACGAGCCGCCGCCCGGGCGTTGGCGGTGAGGCCCCCGCGCACATCCCGGTGCCAGTGCCGAGCTACCTCGACGTGACCACGCACGAGGTCGCCTGGGACACGAACGAGCGTGAGGAGAGCGGACCGCTGAGCGGCGAGAGCCACGCGTGGGTCATGCGCGGCGGCGTCGGACCGAAGGGCTCGAAGTGACCGCGTCGCTCTCGCCGAAGCCAGCCAAGCCCATCGTCGTCGTCGTGACGGGGCTCTCGGGAGCGGGGAAATCCACGGCGCTGAAGGCGCTCGAAGACCTCGGCTACTTCTGCGTCGACAACCT
>CAIOHM010000051.1 GCA_903858055.1 uncultured delta proteobacterium | reverse complement strand
CGCCTCGGCGAGCTTCGAGACCGCGAGCTCGAGCGCTTGCACCTCTCCTGGCTCGGTTGCGGCCACCGCCTCGCGACGCTTCACGGCCTCGCCCGTGCTCGCGCGCGCCACGCGTGCTCTTTCGGCTGCGTCGCGTTGGCGGCCCTTCGTCACCGCGAGCTCGAGCTTGGCCCGCGCGGACTCGAGCAGGAGCTCGGCCGCCAAGGGATCCCCCGCATCTTCACGCTCGGCCGCGCGCACCACGAGCGCATCCGCTTCCGCGATCTCGGGCTCCGCCGCGACCTGCGCCACGAGCGGCCCCGCACGCTCCGCCTCGACCCGCCCAAAGAGCGGCGGACGCACGCGCGGCGAGGGCGCACACGCGGCGGCCCCGATCGCGAGCGCCACGACCGCGGCAAGACCTACACGGCGCCTCACTTCGCGCCGCCCTTCTTCACCGTCGTCGAGCTCCGCGCCGGCGCGCTCTTTCGCGTCTTCGGCATCGACACGATCACGGGCGCCTTCGCCTCGCTCTCGGCCTGCGCGGTTTGATCCGCCAGGCGTGCCATGCGCTCGCGCCGCTCTTCGCGGGCTGCCGTCGTCCTATCGAGCTGCTTGAGCGCTTCGAGCTGCGCCTCTTCGGCCTCGTTCGCCTCGCGCTCGGCCGCGGCCGCGCGGTCGCCCTCCTCGGCCACGGAGCGGCGCGTTTCGGCGAGATCGTCCGCGAGCTTCGCGAGGTCTTCGCGGCCGCCTTTTCGAAAGCGCTCCGCACGCTCGCTCGCGTCGCGCACACCCTCGCGGGTGCGCGGAGCTGCGGACACAGGCTCCTCGGCGCGCGCAGCCCCGAGGCCGCCGAGGAGGCCGAGACCGAGGACAAACCTTGGCAAAACGAACGGTCGGAGCGTGGCTTGGCGTGGCATCGGTTTCGAAATGGGGCGACGAACTGCGAACCCTGTGCAAAGTAGCTCGCGTGATTCGCTTCGAGGACGTGGAAAGAGCACGGGCGCGCATCGGCCAGAGCGTTTTCCTCTCGCCGTGCGCCTACAGCGACATGCTGAGCAAAGAGACCGGCACGAAATGCTGGCTCAAGCTCGAGAATTTGCAGATGACCGGCTCCTTCAAGGAGCGCGGCGCGTGCAACAAGCTCATGACCCTCGACGCCTCGGAGCGGGCGCGCGGCGTGATTTGTGCGTCGGCCGGCAACCATGCGCAGGGCGTGGCCTACCACGCGACCCGCCTCGGCATGAGCGCCACCATCGTGATGCCCGAGGCCACGCCGCTCACGAAGGTGAACGCCACCGCCCGCTTCGGCGGCAAGATCGTGCTTCACGGGGCGAGCTACGACGAGGCGTTCGAAGAGGCGAAGCGCATCGAGGCAGCCGAGAACCGCGTCTTCGTGCACGCGTTCAATGACGAGCAAGTGATGGCCGGTCAGGGCACCATCGGCCTCGAGCTGCTCGAGCAGAACCCCTACCTCGACGCGATCGTCGTGGCGATTGGCGGCGGCGGTCTCGCCGCGGGCGTGGCGGTCGCCGTCAAGGAGACGAACCCGAAGATCAAGGTCTACGGCGTTCAGGTCAACTCGCACGCGAGCATGAAGCGCGCCATCGAGGCCGGCGCTCCCGTCACGCTGCCTCCCGCGCGCACGCTCGCCGAGGGCATCGCCGTCCGCCGCGCCGGAGACAAGACCTTCGATGTCGTGCGCAAGTACGTCGACGACATCGCGGTCGTCGACGAAGAGGAGATCGCCGAGGCGATCCTCGCCCTGCTCGAGCGTGAGAAGACCGTGGCCGAGGGCGCGGGCGCCGCTCCCCTCGCGGCCTTGTTGCATCGCCGCCTCCCCGTTGAAGGCAAGCGCGTGGCGGTCGTCGTATGCGGCGGCAACATCGACATGCACCTCATGAGCCGCGTCATCGAACGCGGGCTCGTGAAGTCCGGTCGCATGGTCAAGATGCGCCTCAAGATCCCCGACGTCGCGGGTTCTCTCGCGCGCGTCGCAAACCTCGTGGCCCAAGCGCGCTCGAACATCGTGCAGATCAACCACGAGCGCACCTTCAGCGACGCGGCGCTCAACGAGACCGACGTCGAAATCGTCCTCGAGACGCGCGGCTTCGACCACGCGCAAGAGGTCAAAGACTTGCTCGAGGCCAGCGGCTACGGCGTCACCATTCGCTGAGCTCGCCCTCGGAATCCGACCGACCCCGGAGAGAGCACCATGAGCCAGGTGAAGCGCATCGACCACGTCGCGTACCTCGTCCCGAACATCGACGAGGCGCTCAAGAGCTTCGCCGCGCTCGGCATCCTGCCTGGCCAACGTGAGGTCGTCGCCTCGCAGAAGACCGAGGCGTGCCTGCTGCCCATCGCCGACGGGAACATCGAGCTCATCGCGCCTGCGGGCAACGAGAGCCTCCAGCGTTTCCTCGACAAGCGCGGTCCGGGCCTGCACCACGTCGCGCTCGAGGTCGAGAACATCGAGGCGGCCATCGCGGAACTCGAGGCGCAGGGCATGCCGCTCATCGACAAGACGCCGCGCATCGGCGCGCGCGGCCACAAGGTTGCGTTCGCGCACCCGAAGGCGTTCGGCGGCCTCCTCGTGGAGCTCGTCGAGGCCTCGCACCATGGGTGATCGTGGCGCGCATGCGCGTGTCGTGAGGCGCATCGTCGAGGCGCTCGCGCTCGTGGCCCTCGCGGCGAACCCAGGCGTTCGTGTCGCGCAAGCCGCGCGGCCCACGGTGTTTGCGGCGCCTCCGAGTACGGCCACCGTCGCCGACCGTGCGAAAGCCCGGCGCGCGCAGCAAGCCGGTGAAGCAAAGCTCGCGAAGGGAGACCTCGAGGGCGCGCTCGCGAGCTTTCTCATCGCGGCGACCACCGTGCCGAGCGCGGCGGGCTTCCTTCAAGTGGCGCGGCTCCACGACAAGCTCGGTCACGTGCACGACGCCGTCGCCGCCTACGAGGCCTACCTCGAGCTCGCGCCCACGAAGGAGGTCGACGAGGCGAAGGCACGCATCGAGACCCTGAAGGCCACGCCAGGCCACGTCGTGCTTCGCGGCAGCCCCGCCACCGCCCGCATCACAATCGGCGAAGACCTCGTCTTCGAGGGTTTTCCCGTCGAAATCGATCTGCCACCGGGCGAGCACCGCGTGCGCATCGAGGCCGACGGTTACGTGGCGCAGGAGGTGATCGTCGACCTGAGCTTCGCCGAGGCCTCGTCGCCCGCCGTCGACCTCGAGCCGGAGCATCGATCGCCGCTGGCGGTGCTCGACCTCGGCCTGCCCGAGCCGGTGCCGCTGCCGCCGGAGCTCTTGCCGCCCGCGCCCGAGCCCCCGACGCTGGGCGGTCCCTCCTGGGCACGTCGCCATCGCACGGGCCTCGCCATCGCCGGAGTGAGCGTCGCCGCGCTCGGCACCGGTGTCGCGTTCGGCGTCGAAGCGTTGCGCGCGCAGAGCGATTTTGCGTCGAGCGGTTCGAAGGCCGACGCGGATCGCGGCGAGCGCTCGGCGTTCCGCGCGGACATTGCGTTCGGCGGTGCGTTCCTGTGCGGCGCAGCGGCCGCGATGCTCTTGCTTCACGAGGAAGAGGCGACGCGCGCGTCGGTGCAGTTTGCACCTATCGTCGGCGCGGGCGCCGTGGGGATCGGCGCGGGAGGGCGGTTCTAATGCGAACGCTCGCGCTCGCCCTCCTGGTGCTCACCGCGGCGGCGGCGGCCGGTTGTCAACTCGCGGTCGAGTTCGACCGTTCGCGCCTCGGTGACGAGGCGACTCCCGACGCGGCCCTGCCCCTCGACGCCGACGCCGGGCACGACGCCTCGCGCGAGGAGCCGGGCCCCGACGCAGGAGACGGCGATGCAGGCCGCGATGGAGAGGCGACCGATGGCGGATGAACCGATGCTCGATCCCGCTGTGCGCGCGCTCATCGAGCGCTTCGGCCTCGTTCCGCACCCCGAGGGCGGGTTCTACGCCGAGACCTTCCGCTCACAGGACACTGTCGTTCGCGCCGACGGCGCCGCGCGGGAGGCGAGCACGGCGATCTACTTCTTGCTGCCCGCCGGCACCTTCTCGGCGCTGCACGTGGTCGCGGCGGACGAGGTCTGGCACCACTACTGGGGCGGCGCGCTCGAGCTCGTGACCCTCACGCCCGAGGGCGCCCTCACACGCACGATCCTCGGCGACGCGCTCGCGAGCGACGCGGTCCCGCAATACGTCGTTCCGCGCGGCGTATGGCAGGCGGCGCGGCCCGCGGAGGGGCGAGCGGTGCTGGTGGGGTGCACCGTGGCTCCCGGCTTTCGTTTCGACGATTTCGCGATGCCCTCGCGCGCTTCGCTGCTGGAGCGTTTTCCGGACCATGCGGAGCTCGTGCGCGAGCTCACGCGCGCGTAACGCCCGGCTCTACGACTCGATGGCCTCGACCTTGATCTTCGTGGCGCTCTCGCGCGTGACATCGAGCGCGCCGAAGAAGGTGCGCTGCCAACGCTGGTCTTTCGCGTAGCGCACGTGCACGGGCACGCCGCGCGCTTCGACGTCGCGCAAGTGCCGCAAGATCGTCGAGATCGTGCTCGAGTT
>CAIOHM010000050.1 GCA_903858055.1 uncultured delta proteobacterium | reverse complement strand
GCCGACGCTCGTGCTCACGGGAGTGGCGTACCAGGCGGCAGATTCGATCGAGGCTCGTGCGGGCGCTCGCCTGCAAGCCGCGGCGCAGTCCACCGCCGACCGTATCGATCGCTCGATGGGCGAACGCTACGACGACGCGCAGAAGGCGGCGTCTGCCGTGGGCGCGGGTATCGCGGACCGCGCGGCCGTAGAGGCCAAGCTCTCGCTGTTCGCGAAGCTCGCGGGCGTCTACGACCGCGTCGTCCTCGTGGCCCCGAACGGCGACGGTGAGGCGATCGCGAAGAGCAAAGACTCGTCGTCGGCGCAGTTCTCGGCTGCCGCGGTGCGCATGGCGCGCACGGGCAACTTCAAGACGCCCGGCGGTCGCAACGGCACCGCGGTCGAAGAGTGGCGTTCGGACCATCCGAGCCTCGGCTTCGCGGCGCCGCTGGACGAGATCAAGGCCGAAGGCGACAAGAAGCACGTCGTCTACCTCGAGCTGAAGCGCGAGGCGCTCGCGTCGGTCGCCGAAGCCGCTCAGAAGGAGCTCGTCGCCTCGGGGCTCGCCGGCGCGCACGTCGCGGTCGTCGACGCGAAGGGCAACGTGATCGCCTCGACGGAAGCGGGCGGCCAAGCCATCGCCGTCGCCGACTACAAGGCGGCGGCAGGATTCGCGAACGAGAAGGCGACCGTCGTGGGCTACGCCTACCGCGAGAAGAACGTGTCGCCTGCATTCGGCGGCATCGACTGGTACGTCGTCGTCAAGGCGCCGGCGGCCGAAGTCGCGGGCGACGTGCACGCCATCGGACGCAACCTGCTCCTCGCGAGCGGCGTGCTCCTCCTGGCGATCGTCGCGGTCGGCTTCTGGGTCGGCAAGAAGGCCGTCGAGCCCATCAGCCACCTCACCTCGGTCGCGAGCCGACTCGCGAGCGGCGACTTCGCGCAAGAGGTCCGCTACGACGGTTCCGACGAGCTCGGCGAGCTCGCCGGCGCGTTCCGGGAGCTCATCGAATACGGCAACGCGGTGGCGGCCGCGGCCGACGGCCTCGCGCGCGGCGACCTCAGCGTCTCCTGCGAAGCGAAGTCCGGCGACGACGTCCTCGGTGGCAGCGTCGGAGCCGCCGTCACGGCGCTCCAGGCCCTCGTCACCGACTCGAAGAGCCTCATCGACGCGGCCCGCGACGGCGTGCTCGAGCACCGCGCGGACGTGACCAAGTACGTTGGCGGTTACCGCGAGCTCCTCGAAGGCATGAACGAGCTCCTCGGCGCCGTGGAAGCGCCGATCGCGGAAGCGCAGAAGACGCTCGAGCGCGTGGCGGAGCGCGACCTCACCGTTCGCATGGACGGCGACTTCAAGGGCGCGTACGGCCAAATCAAAGCGGCGATCAACAAGGCCGTCGGCAACCTCGACGAGGCGGTCGCCCGCGTGTCGATCGGCGCCGAAGAGGTCGCCACGGCGTCGAGCCACATCACGAGCGGCGCGCAGACCCTCGCCCAGTCCGCGGCGGGTCAGGCGAGCGCCCTCGAGGAGATCACCAGCAGCCTGCAGGAAATCACGTCCATGAGCCGTGGCAACGCGGCGAATGCCAACGAGGCCCGCGCCATGGCGCAGACCTCCAAGCAGAGCGCCGAGCGCGGCACCGCGAGCATGCACCGTCTCTCGCAGGCCATCGACCGCATCAAGTCGGCCGCGGACCAGACCGCGAAGATCGTCAAGACCATCGACGAAATCGCGTTCCAGACGAACCTCCTCGCCCTCAACGCGGCCGTCGAAGCGGCTCGCGCGGGTGACGCAGGCAAGGGCTTCGCGGTCGTCGCGGAAGAAGTTCGTAACCTCGCGATGCGCTCGGCCGAAGCCGCGAAGACCACGTCGCAGATGATCGACGAGTCGGTGAAGAAGGCCGAAGACGGCGTCGTGCTCAACAAGGAAGTCCTCGTGAACTTCGAGGAAATCGGCAAGGGCATCACGAAGGTCGTCGAGGTGATGGGCGAGATCGCCGCGGCTTCGAACATGCAGTCCGACGGGGTCGCGCAGATCAACGTCGCGGTCGAGAACATGTCGCGCGAGACGCAGCAGAACGCCGCGACGACGGAAGAGGCCGCCAGCGCAGCCGAAGAGCTCGCGGGTCAAGCCACCGCGATGCGCAACATGGCCGCGGAGTTCCACACCTCCAACGCAGGTGGCGCGTTTGCGGCACCGATGCGCAGCGCTCCCATCGCCGTGAGCCGACCGACCTCCTCGCTCCGCATGACGAAGTCCCACGCCATGAGCGCGCCCGTGAAGAGCAGCGCGATGAGCGGCGGGGGCTCGATGAACAAGAGCGACCCGAAGTGGGTCATCCCGCTCGACGACGACGGCCCCATGCGCGACTTCTGAAGCGCCGCTAGCATCGAACTCGGCACGCGATGAGTCAGGAAGAACTCAATCCACCGCTCCTCCCTGCCGAGTTCGAGCAGCTGCGCAGCATCATGTACGCGTCGGTGGGCATTGCCCTCCAACTCGGAAAAGAAGAGCTCATCCGCACCCGGCTCCTGAAGAGGCTCCGGCACCTGCAG
>CAIOHM010000049.1 GCA_903858055.1 uncultured delta proteobacterium | reverse complement strand
CTTGCCGGCGATCAGCACGATGTCGGAGCTGCCAGCCTCGGTCACCGCGCTCGAGATCGCGCCCTCCGCCAGGATTTGCCGGAGGCCGTTGGGGATGCGAAACGCCACGAAGAACGCGTCGGTCTCGACACGCGTGTAGAGTGCAGCAAGGAGCATCTCGCGTGCGAGGCCCGAGAGACGCGACACGAGCGTGCCCGCGCCGACTATCGCGGCACGCCATCCGAGCGCGCGCCCTCCTTCGCCCTTTGCCGCGGCGGTCGTCACGATTTGGGGCGCGCTTGCAGCCTCAGGCACGGCTCACGGGCCGGTGGGCGGCCGCTTCGGAGCTGCCGGCGCACGCGGCGCATTGGCAGAGGCTCCGCAGGTACTTGTACGAATAGAGCCCCGTGTCGTGGCCGTCGAACCAGACGATTTGCAGCGCGTAACGACCGACGCCTTCAAAGCGATCGATCTCGAGCTGGTGCGGCGCGGGTGCGATGAATTTGATCTCGCCCGAGTGACCTTGGCAGCCCGCGCACGGGCAGTAGCCGCGGAGGAGCTCGTGCGGGTAGGTCGCCTTGTGCCCGTCGGCCCAGTCGATTTCGGTCAACTTGGCGCCGCGGGGCGAGCGGATCGCCACGGCCTTGAAGCTCTTCGGGTCCATCATGGGCTTCGATGCCCGAGCGCCGAAAGAAGTTCAACTTCCTCGCGGAGATCCGCGAGCGCGGTGACAGACCCCTCCGCGGTCGTGGCGCGTGCGCCGAGGCGGCACCCGAGCTCGAGGGCCCGTGACCAGCAGATTTCCTCGCGAAAGCGCTCGTCGTCGGGCAGCGCTCCTTGACGCACGAGGGCCGCGAGGACACCCGAAAGGAACGCGTCGCCTGCGCCCGTGGCGTCGACGCAGGAGACCTTCGGCGCGGGGACACGCACCTCGCCCCAGGGGCCGATCGCGGTCGCCCCACCCGCCCCGTGCGTGCGCACGAGTACGGCCTTCTTGCAGCGGCCGCGGAGCCAGCGCTCGGGGTTCGCCACGGGCAAGCGCTCCACATCGTCGTCGCTGGCCTTGACGATGGCCGCCTTCCGTACGAGCTCGTCGACGACCTGCGCGAGGCCCTCGGGCTGCTTCCACAGGTGTGCGCGCACGTTGAGGTCGACCACGAGCGCGGCCTTCTTCGCGAGCGCGAAGCGAACGAAGCGCCGCGACGCCGCACGGAGCTTCCGATCGACGAAGGTGCTGGTGCCGACGAGCGCAAACGAGGCGTCCGCCATCGACGGCGTCACGTGGTGCGAGCGCACGCTCATGTCCGCGGTCTCGTGGCGGTAGAAGAGGAAGCTCGGCTGCCCCGCAGCGTTGCGCGAGACGAACACGAGCCCCGTGCGCTCGGGCAGCGTGAGGAAGCCGCGTGGGTCCACGCCGGCGCCCGCGAGGAACTTCACGAGGTCGCGACCGAAGGGGTCGTTGCCCACGCCGCCGACGACGGTGCTCGCGAGCCCGAGACGCGCGGTGGTGCAGGCCACGTTCGCGGGCGCGCCTCCGAGGCGACGCACGAAGCGGTCGCCAAAGCCCTCGGCCGAAGGCTCGTCGTCGAAGCAGTCCCAAAGGATCTCACCAAAGGCGGAGAGGTCGAGCCGTGCCATCGCGGTGAGCCCTATCAAGGGTCGTGCGCCGACGGGAGTCGCATCGTCGCGCGCACCTTGACGGCCCGCGGTGCGCCGTCATAGCGCGGAGCCATGCCGCACGCCGCACGCCCCCGGGTCATGGCTTCCGTCGACGCCGGGCTCGAGTCCGCCATCCGTCGCCTCGAGGGATTCCTCGCGATTCCTGCCATTTCATGCGACCCCGCGCACGACGGTGACGTGCGGCGCCTCGCCGAGCACGTGCGGGCGGATCTCGAGCGTGTCGGGTTCACGCGCGCCCGTGTGCTCGATCTGCCCGAAGAGCGGCAGCCGGTCGGAGCACGCCGCGCGCACCCGTGCGTTGCCGCCGAGTGGCTCGGTGCGGGGGCTTCGAAGCCCACGGTGCTCGTGTACGGTCACCTTGATTTGCAGCCGGTCAAGGGCGAGCCCTGGGACACGCCGCCGCACGAGCCCGTTCGCAAGCAGACGCCGAGCGGCGAGAGGCTCTACGCCCGCGGCGCGGCCGACGACATGGCGGGCTGGGTTTCCTGGCTCGTCGCAACCGAAGCGTGGCTCGCCGAGGGAGGCGAGCTCCCGTGCAACGTGAAGCTCATCCTCGAGGGTGAGGAGGAGATCGGTTCGCCGAACCTCGAGCGCTTCATGGACGCCTTCCCCGACGCCTTCGCCGCCGACGTCATGGTGCTCACCGACACCGAGAACCCGAGCGTCGACATCCCCGGTCTCACCGTGAGCCTCCGCGGCTTGCTCGAGGTCGAGGTCGCCTGCGCCTCGTCGACCTCCGACGTGCACTCGGGCCTCTACGGAAACCTGGTGCCCGATCCGGCGATTGCACTCTGCATGCTCGTGGCGCGCCTCGTCGACGACGACGGACGCCTGAAGATCCTCCCGAATCCCGTCGACCCCGCGTGGCTCGAGACCTCGCGCGACGTGCCCCTCGGCGACGACGTGCTCGTGGCCGCGGCTCACCTGCGCCCCGGCGTGAAGCCTCTCCCGGAGCGGCACCTCACGCGCGCGGCGTGGGCCTGGCGTCAGCCCTCGGTCACGATCCTCTCGACCTCGCTCCCGCAGCCGGGGCTCGAGAAGAACGCGATCCGCAAGCAAGCCTCGGCGGTGCTGAGTCTCCGCGTGGGACCCGGCCAGACGCGCGAGGCGCTCCTCGAGGCGCTCACGCGAGCCGCGACGGCCGCTCCCCCGATGGGCGTCGAGGTGACGGTGAAGGAGCGCTCCGGCGGCTCGATGAGCTGGGATTACAACGCCGTGGGACCGGCCTTCGAGGCGGCGGACCGCGCCTACCGCGAGGCTTGGGGGCGCGAACCGCTCCGCATCGGCATCGGCGGGTCGATCCCGTTCGTGGCGCTCTTCGGTCGCCGCTTCGGCAACCTGCCCCTCGTGCTCAACGGCGTCATGGACCCGCAGACGACCGCGCACGGCCCGAACGAGAGCCTCCACCTCGGCGTCTTCCACAAGGCGATCAAGGCGAACGTCGCGCTCCTCGACGAGCTCGGCGAGGCGCTCAGCGCGTGAACGCCCAGCGGACGACCGCGAACGCGAAGGCGAACGCGTAGCCGTTGACGAAGCGATCGAAGGGCAACACGACGAGACCGCGGCGCACGCGCAGCGCGCCAAGGGAGGCGATCGCCGCGCCGGCGACGAGCGGCGAGACCACGACGTTGGCGAGGCGCAGCGCGGGCGAGCTCAAGAACGCGTGCGGCGCTACGAGCAGGCTGAGCCCGCCCGCCACGCACCCCAGGGCCGCGAGCCACGGCCAACGTAACGAAGCGGCCAGGCTCGCGCGGAATGGCGCCAGGAGCGCGCGTGCCCCGAGCTCGAAGAGGAGCTGCAAGACGACCTCGATCAGGAACTCGCCG
>CAIOHM010000048.1 GCA_903858055.1 uncultured delta proteobacterium | reverse complement strand
CTTCAACGACGAAGACTCGAATCGCAGCGACAACCCCACCTTCGAGAACGTGCTCCGCGCGCGCCTCGATCGTCGCCGCATGCTCGGCGGCATCGCCACGCTCTTCATGGGCGGCGTCGCGCTTGCCGCGTGCAGCGACGACGCTGGCAAGGGATCGACGCCAGCGACCCCGGACGCTGGCAGCCCTTCGCCCGATGCGGCCACGCCCCTCGCCGACGCCGGCGCACCGGTGACGACCGACGCGGGCCCGACGGCGCCCCCCGAGAAACTCCTCGGTTTCCGCGCGGTTCCGAAGAGCCTCGAGGACCGCGTCCTCGTCCCCGCCGGCTACACCGCGGCCATCCTGTACGCGCTCGGCGATCCGCTCCGCGCCTCGACGGCCGACTTCAAGAACGACGGCACCGACGATGACTTCGAGAACCGTGCGGGCGATCACCACGACGGCATGGAGTGGTTCGGTCTCGCGACCGACGGGTCGGCTTCCGCGACGGCGACGACGCGCGGTCTCCTCGCGGTGAACCACGAGGCCACGACGGACGAGCTCCGCGCCTCGTTCTTCCTCCACGCGACGGGCGGCACGCGCACGCTCCCGCGTCCCGCCGCCGAGATCGACAAAGAGGTCGCGGTCCACGGCATCTCCGTCGTCGAAGTGGCGAAGGCCGCGACGAAGTGGAGCTACGTGAAGGACTCCCCCTTCAACTTCCGCCTCACGCCGCTCTCGGAGATCGACATCGCGGGCCCGGCGCGCGGAAACGCCCTCCTCGTCACGAAGTACAGCGCCGACGGCACGAAGACCCGCGGCACCCTCAACAACTGCGGCACGGGCAAGACCCCCTGGGGCACGTTCCTCACCGGTGAGGAGAACTGGTTCGGGTACTTTGCACGCAGCGCGAGCGACGACGCCGCGCGCGGGAACGACAAGTCCGTCACCTCGCTCAAGCGCTACGGCCGCTCGCAAGGCTCGACCTCGCGCCACGGCTGGGAGTCCGGCGGCAGCGAGGATCGCTTCGCCCGCTGGGATATTTCCAAGACCGGCGCGTCGACGACCGGCGCGGACGACTATCGCAACGAGATGAACGGTCAGGGCTACATCGTCGAGATCGACCCCTACACGAAGAGCTCGCGCGCCAAGAAGCGCACCGGGCTCGGCCGCTTCGCGCACGAGAGCGCGGCCTTTGGCACCCCGAAGGCCGGCAAGCGCCTCGCGGTGTACATGGGCGACGACGCCCGCAACGAGTACATCTACAAGTGGGTGAGCGACGTGGCCTGGGACGCCGCCGACGCGAACCCCTCGAACCGCCTCGCCGCCGGCGACAAATACCTCGACCGCGGCAAGCTCTACGTCGCCAAGTTCGGGACCGACGGCAAGGGCACGTGGATCGAGCTCTCGCTCGACAACCCGCTCGTCGCGAACTCCGCCACCTACCGCTTCGCCGACGCCGGCGACGTGTGCATCAACGCGCGCCTCGCCGCGGATGCGGTCGGCGCGACGAAGATGGACCGCCCCGAGTGGTGTTCGGTCAACCCGAAGAACGGTGAGATCTACTTCGCGCTCACGAACAACAGCAACCGCCGCGTGGAGCCCGCCTCCGGCGGCTCGCAGCTCGCGCCCGACAGCGCCAACCCGCGCGTCTACACGGACGTGAAGGGCGCGAGCACGACGAGCGTGGGCAACCCGAACGGCCACATCCTCCGCATGCGCGAAGACGGCGACGAGTCCACGGCGACGACGTTCGGCTGGGACGTGTACCTCTTCGCTGCCGAGGCGAGCGCGAGCTCTTCGGCCGTGAACCTCTCGAACCTCACCGGCGATCAGGATCTCTCGAGCCCCGACGGCATCGTGTTCAGCCCCTCGACGGGCATCTGCTGGATCCAGACGGACGACGGCGCCTTCACCGACGTCACCAACTGCATGATGCTCGCCGCGATCCCCGGCACCACCGGCGACGGTGGCAAGCGCACGCTCACCTATTCGCGCGCCGACTCCAGCAGCCTCACCGTCGACACCTACGTGGGCAAGGCGCCGACGGAAGAGACGCTGAAGCGCTTCCTCGTCGGCCCGAAGGACTGCGAGATCACCGGCCTCTGCGAAACGCCGGACGGGAAGACGCTCTTCATCAACGTGCAGCACCCTGGTGAGGGCACGGCGCAGGCCAACGTCGCCGACCCGACGAAGTACACGAGCCAGTGGCCTTCGAACGCGGGCTACGGCGCCGGCAAGCGCCCGCGCTCGGCGACCATCGTGATCACGAAGGACGACGGCGGCCGCATCGGCACCTGATCGCCTCGGAAGCCTCCACTTTCTTCCCGTCTCTTCACTTCCGGCCTCGGGGTTCACGCCCCGGGGCTTCTTCGTTTCTCGCGGGAGCGGCGCTCGAGACCACGCCTGGCGGCGCACGCCAGCGCTTCGCACGCTCGGCGCGCAAGCGCTCGAGGAGCTCGACGAAGACCGGATCGTTCGCGCGTCGCACGTCGTGGCGCATGCCCTTCTCGTGGTTGCAGCGCGCGCACGCGAGCGCGAGGTTCGGGAGGTCGTCGGTGCCGCCGTGGCTCTGCGGCAGCACGTGCTCGATCGTCGCCGCGGTCTCGCCACGCACCGTGACCACGAGCTTCGTGCGGCAATGGATGCACTTTCCAACGAACCCGTCGACGCGCGCGTCCGGCGCGAACGTGCGGTCCGTGGCGACGATGCCGAGCACGAGGGTGGCGCGCGAACCCATGGGGAGAGCGTGGGTCCGGCGCGAGGGAAATTCCAGTGCAAGCGCGAGCGCGCGGCACTTTTTGACGTTTCCGCCTGCGGCGCGGCCCGAGGCTCGCTAGGGCCCCTGCGCATGAGCAAGCAGCCGAACGCGAAGCCCGAAGTCGACGAGGACGATCCGAACGAGGGGCTCATCGTCCTCTCCGGTGCCGACGGCACGGAGCGCTCTTTCCAGTCGCTCGCGATGGTCGAGGTCGAGGGCAAGCGCTACGCGGTGCTCGCGCCCGGTGAGGCCGATCTCAGCGAGGAGAGCGAAGAAGAGATCGAGCTCTTCCTCTTCGAGTACGAGGTCGACGAAGAGGGCGACGAGATCTTCAGCGAGATCGAGGACGAAGCCACCTGGAACAAGGTTCAGGCGGCGGCGGAGCAGATGCTCCTCGAGGGCGCCGAAGACAACGACGACGCCTGAGGCGAGCCTGCTGCGGCTTCCGGGGCCGGCGTTGCGGGGCCCGTCGGCGATTGCTCACGTACATCCAGTACGCTCCGCATCGCCGACACCCGCGCCTGGGCCGCGAAAGCCTCGCGACGGCTCGCTCCCACGGGGGCCTGCTGCG
>CAIOHM010000047.1 GCA_903858055.1 uncultured delta proteobacterium | reverse complement strand
GCTTCCGCCGGCGCCCCAAGCTTCTCGCTGGCTTGCGCGAGGGCGCGCTCGGTGGCCGAGACGTACGCCTGCTCGTCGCGCTTCATGAACTCGAGTTCGGTGCCGACCGGCATCGGCGTGAAGAACTCGATCGAGCCGTCGTCGTGGATGAGCTTCGGGATGACGATGGGCGGCGTGCCGTTCGGCGTGGGCGTGCCGAAGGGGTTCCGCAGCGTGTGCTGGTAGAACGGGAGCTCGTCGAGCATCTTCTTCGGCGTCATGCCGAGGGACTGCCCAAAGGCTGCGAATTTCTTGGGCAGGAAGCTCCCGGCCTTGAGCACCGAGATGCCCTTCGTGAGCTCCTTCTCGGTCGTGCCGAGGAGCTCGGCGTAGCGCTGCACGGCCTTCTTGCCATCGAAGTGCGTCACGATCGTGCCCTTCGAGGCGGTGACCTTCAGCTTCGAGCCGGTGGTGCGGTAGCCGTGCTCGAGGCTCGAGGCGATCGGGCGATCGGTCGTGACGATGATCGCGCCGATCGCGTCGTCCGAGGCGCGGCCGTCCGCGAGCACTTGGCTCGAGAGGAATTTCAAGCCGTCGCCCGCGGAGCCGCCGACGACGACCGCATCCGGAAACGCCTCGCGGAGCACCGGAAACGCGCGGTGTTCGAAGCCGCTCTCCGCCACCGTGAAGCCGACGGTGTGCACGATGACGAGCGTGTGCTTGCCCGGGCCCTTCTTTGCCGTGAGTTGACGCGCGAGGTCGCGCGCAGCGCCCTCGGGGTTCTTCATGACGCCGTTCGCGATCGCCGTGGCCGCATGAAACCCCTCGCCCACCGCTGCAAGGACCACGATCGAGCCTTCGTGCGCGCCCTCGGCCGTGATCTCGCCGCTCGTCGAAGAGCCGAGGATCGCCGCGCCACCCCACGCCGAGCGAAGCGAACGCTCGACGACGGCGAGGTCGTGCTTCGGGTCCGCGTAAACGAGCGCGAAGGCGACCTTCGAGCCGATGGTGTCGGCGAGCTCACGCGCTGCCTGGGAAGAGTCGCTGCGGGAGGAACGGGCCGTGACGAATGCGCTCATGGTGGGCCACGATAGCGGTCTCGCCCAGGGCCGTCACGCCTTTGGAGCCTGCACGATCGCGGTGGGCGGCAACGAGGGGAGCGAGCGTCGACGATGCTCGCGCGAGACGATTTGCAGGAACATGCGCACGTCGATCGACGGCTCGAGCCACGCCTCGACGCCGGCCGAGGTCCACCCCTCGTGGTCGCCGGCCCGCGGGCGCGGCCCGAACACGATCACCGCCACGCGCGAGCCGTAGCCGTGGGTGCGCACCGTGAGCACGACGCGCGCGAGGTCTTCGCGCGCCACCTCGGGCCCCACCACGAGCACGTCGATGGGCGCCGCCTCGAGGCGCTCGAGCGCGTCTGCGACCGAGAGCACGTCGGCCTCCGCGCCGCGCACCTCGAGCTGGTCGCGGTGCGGCTCGAAGAAGCGCGCACCGCCGACGAGGACCACCCGGCTCCCCGCGAGCGAAGACTCGGCCGAGCGCGCGCGCAACGACGGCGTCGAGACCGCAGGGCTCACGGGCGTCACGATGGGCAACCTCACGCATACGCGGGAGCCCTCCCCGCGGGTCGACGCGAACGAGAGCTCGCCGTCGTGGAGGCGCACCACGCGATCGACGAGCGCGAGGCCAAGCCCAAGGCCGCTCTTGTGGCGAGCCACGCTGCCCTCGAGCTGCACGAACGGCTGCAGGATTCGCTCGCGTTCGTGATCGTCCACGCCCACACCGTCGTCGCGCACCTCGAGCACGAGCGTCTCGCCTGCGCGCTGCACCGAGACGTGCACATGACCGCCGGCGGGCGTGTACGTGATCGCGTTCTCGAGGAGCTCGAGCACGGCGCGGGTCATGCGCTTGCGGTCAATCTCGACGAGGGGCTCGGGATCGGCTTCGACCGTCAACGCCACCTGCGCGCGTGCGGCCTTCGCACGCGAGAGCTCGACCGCGTCGAGCGCCACGCGAGCCCCGACCACCAGCTCGCGACGGAGCTCCGCGGTGCCGCCTTCGAGTTTGGTGAGATCGAGGATCCCGTTGATGTGGCCGAGCTGCGCGCGCGCCGCCTCGAGCGTCGCACGAAGCGGTCGCTCGACGCTCGCCGCGACGGGACCAAACGCCCCCTCCAGCACGGACTCGACGAGCCCGAGGATCGTGTGAAGCGGCGTGCGGAGCTCGTGGCTCGTGGCCGCGAGGAACTCGTCGCGGAGCTTGAGGGCCCGCGCGAGATCGGCGTTCGCGTGGCGCAGCTCGACTTCGAGCTCATCGCGCCGCCGATCGCCCTCGCGCCATGTGACCACGCGCCGCGCGCCCACCTCACGCACGCACACGTCCACCGCACACAGATCGGCCGCGATGCGCGGGAACAACGAGGCAAAGGCCTCTCCGGCCGCCTCCCCGCGCGCACCCGCGGAGAGACGCTGCGCCGCGGGGCTCGCGCCGACGATCGTCCATGCATCGTCGACGACGACCATGGGCTCCGGGACCTCGCGCAGGAGGTCGCGAACGACCTCGGCCGCGAGCGTCGCCCACGCGCTCATCGGGTCGCCGCTTCGCCCGCTCGAAAGCGAACGAACGCATCCATGATGTCCGGGTCCCACTTCCCCTGCGCGGTCTCTTCGAGCAGGAGGCTCATGGCTTCTTCGGAGCAAAACGCCGCCTTGTAGGGTCGCGCGCTCGTGAGCGCGTCGAAGGCGTCGAGCACCTGAAACACGCGCGCGAGCAGCGGAATCCCGTCGGCGGCGAGGCCGTCGGGGTAGCCGCCGCCGTCCCAGCGCTCGTGGTGGTGGCGCACGATCGGCACGACGCGATCCATCGTGCGAAGCGGCGCCAAGAGCTCCGCCCCGATCACCGGGTGACGCCGCATGATGATCCACTCTTCGCTCGTGAGGCGCGCGGGCTTCAGCAGCACGGCATCGGGAATGCCGACCTTGCCGATGTCGTGGAGCACACCGGCGCGCGCGAGCGCCTGCAAATCCGGGCGATTGAGACCAAGGAAACGCCCGAAGGCGACGCCGTTGCGCGTGAGGCGATCGCAGTGATCGCCGGTGGTGCCGTCTTTGGCCTCCACGGCGCGCGCGAGCGTGGCGAGCACGGTCTCGGCGTGGTCGAGGTTCTCGTTCAAGCGCTTGGTGCGCGCGAGCGAGCGCACGCGCGCGCGGAGCTCGATGCGATCGAAGGGCTTCGAGAGGAAGTCGTCGCAGCCCGCCTCGATGCCGCGCAGGCGATCTTCACGCGAATCGAGCGCCGTCAGGAGCACGACCGGGATCATGCGCGTGACCTCGTTCGCCTTGATGGCGCGGCACACGTCGTAGCCGGAGAGGCCAGGCATCATCACATCGAGCAGCACCACGTCCGGCATGTGCTGCATCACGAGGGCCACCGCTTCCGCGGGCTTCGTCGTCCCGTGGAAGAGGTGCCCTTCGCTCATCGTGAGCCCCTCGAGCACCATGAGCGCGTTCGCCTCGTCGTCGACGCCGAGGACGACGAACGGGTGGGAATCGAACTCTTCCGAAGGTCCATGGCCCATGGCTTCCCCGAGTAGACCCGGGAGACCGCGCGCCCTGCAAGCGTTCGCGTCACCCGGACGCGATTCTCTCGCGCGGGCGCCTCAACGGCGGGCTTTCACCGGCCCGTAGCGCCGCGCGTCGTCATGCGCCCGAGGAACTCCACGGCGCCCGGGGCGAAGCGCGTGGCGTAGCGCATGGCCCAGGCCTCGGGCGAAACGGGCAAGACGGCGACGTCGTTCGCGATCGCCTCGACGATCGCGTCGGCGACGCGGGAAGGCGGGTAGCCGCGCTTCTTGAAGGCCTTCGCCGTGCGCGCGCGGGCCTTCGCCTCGTCTCGCACGCCTGGAAACCGCGTACTCGCGATGATGGCCGTGTCGATCATGCCCGGACACACGGCGCTCACACGCAGCCCTTTGGGGCGAAGCTCCGCGCGCATCGACTCCGTCATGCCGAGGACCGCGTGCTTGCTCGCCACGTAGGCCGGCACGCGCGCCGCAGGGAAATACCCAAGGACCGAGCTCACGTTCACGACCGCGCCCCGTCCGCGCTCGACCATGCGCGGGGCGAAGAAGTGGCAACCGTGGACCACGCCCATGACGTTGATGCGCAAGACCCACTCCCAGTCGTCGAGGGGCGTGTCGAGCATGCCGCCGCTGAGCCCGACGCCCGCGTTGTTCACGAGAGAT
>CAIOHM010000046.1 GCA_903858055.1 uncultured delta proteobacterium | reverse complement strand
CTCAGCCAGCGACTTCTCACGACCGACGAGCGAGCCCTCACGTGCGACCGCGCGGGACTCCACCTCGTGCGCGCGTGCGGCGTGACGCTCCTCGACCTCGCGCTCGATGCGCAGACGATCGGCGTCGCGCTCGGCAGCCACACGGTCGCGGAGCGCTTCGTGTTCCCGCACACGGGCCTCGAGACCGGCGCCCAGGCGCTCGACGTCGCGGGCGAGGGCCATCACGCGCTCCTCCGACCGGGCGAGCAGCGCCTCCGAGGCGGCGAGGCGACGCGAGAGCCATGCCACGAGCAGGAGGCACGAGAACGCGAGGGCGAGGAGGGCAGCGGTCATGGGGCAGAGCGGCGAAACACCCGTCGATCGGTCACGACGACGTCGACGGGGACATCGGTGGCAACGTGCGGGACCTCCACGAGTACTTGGAAGTCGTAGACCACCGCAACCGTACGCGGCGCCTGCGGAAACGCCGCGAGCGTGCGGTCGTACGAGCCTCCGCCATAACCGAGGCGATTTCCAAGCGAATCGGCCGCAAGAGCCGGGAGCACGAGCACATCGAGCGCACGCACGAGGTTCTCCTCGCGCGGGTCGGGCTCGCGAAAGAGGTTCCCCCGCTCCTCGAGCGTGGCGGGGTCGTCCACGCGGTAAAACGTGAGCGAGCCGTCGTCACGGAGCGCCGGGTACGCCACGGTCACGCCGCGCGCGGCGAGGCGCCCGTGGAGAGGCCCGACGTCGAGCTCACCGCGGTCGACCATGGGCGCGTAGAGGCCCACGGTCTTCGCGCCCTCGAACACGTCGAGCGACGTGAGCGCCTCGACCACGAGCGCGGACTTCTCGGCCCGGGTCGCCATCGACAGCGCGCCGCGCAAGCTCCTCATGCGCTTGCGCAGCTCGCGCTTCACTTGGATCGCAATCGCGGCGATCGCGTCGGGAGCGAAAGGGAGCTCCGTCATGGGCGCGACGGCCCACGGCCACACGCGTAGCCAAGCCGGAGCGACGCCAGCCGGAGCGCCACGTTTGCGTCGACGAACTCGAGGCGCGCGCGCGTGAGGTCCGAGCCCGCGTCGTAGACCTCGACGAGGGTCGCCTTGCCCGCGCGGTACGATTCGCGGCGAATCCGGTACGACTCGGTGGCGCTCGTGAGGCCGTGCTTCGTGGTCTCGAGGTTCGATCGCGCTTCGTGGAGCGCGGTCTTCGCCTGGTTGACCTCGATGCGCACGCCGTCTGCGAGGCTGTCGCGCTGCGCCTCGAGCTCGAGCCGTTTGGCCTCCGCCTGGTTCGCTTGCGCCGTGGCCGAGAAGGCCTCCGTCGGGCTCCAGCTCGCCACGACCGACGCGTCCCAGGTGAAGTCGAAGCGATCGGCGTTCGGAATGAACCGCGGGTTCGGGTTCGCGTAGGTGCCGTTGCCCACGAGGTCGAGGCGCGGGAAGTAGGCGGCACGCGCGAGCGACTTCTGACGTTCGGCCGAGCGCGTACCCACGGCGATGGCGCGCGCCTCCGGTCGCTCGCGAAGCGCCTCGGCCACGAGCGCGTCGAGCGGGGTGTCCTCGTCACCGCGCGCGAGCGGGTCGAGGACGTTCTCGCCGATGACGATCGCGGCGCCCGGCGTGTGCATGAGGGTGCGCAGCGCCTCGGCTGCGACGTCGACGCCGTTGGTCGCACGCTCGAGGAAGAGCTCGACTTGCATGACCGCCGACTCGGCACGAAGCACGTCCGCCTTCGAGGCGAACCCCGCTTGGAAGGCCGCGCGCGCATCGGCTCGATGCCCCTCCGCGGCCTCGAGCGCCTGCGTCGCGACGAGCTTCTGACCCTCGGCTCGGATGTATTGGTAATACATCGTACGCGCTTCGTAGTCCGCCTTCTTGACCGCCCCTTCGAGCTCCAGGCGCGCGGCCTCGGCAGCCCCGGAGGTCGCCTCGATCGCGTCGCGGTAGCGCATGAAGTAGTCGCTGAGCGGGACTGCGAGCGTCGCGCCGAGGTTCCATTGGTTCAGGAAGATCGGGAACGAGAACGACGGTGCGGGAGCGAGGAAGAGGCTGTCGGTTGCCGGGTTGTAGGGTCTCGCCTGATCGAGGACGACGTTCGAGACCACCATGCTGCCGCTGCCGCCGGTGCCGAGCGCAGGCATCGTGATGGGCGACAGGCGCGTGAAGCGCGCGTTGGCCGAGAGCTGCGGGATGAACTTCGCCGCGGTCTCGTCGACCTTCGCTTCGGCGCCGCGCACGCCCTGGCGCTTGGCTCGCAGCACGGGGCTCGTGGCGAGCGTGCGCTCGGCGACCTGCGCGGACGTGAGCGCGCCGGGCACGTAGAGCCGCGCGAAGCGCTCGTCGGTGTCGAGGATGTCGAGACCACCGGCGCTCGCCGGCGCTGCGGCGAGACCGAGCGAAAGGAGCGCCGCGAGGCGGTAGGACGAGCGCTTCATTCGGCAGCCTCCGGACGCGCGACAATCGTGCGCCCCATGCGCGCCGCGAGCCAGCCCTTGATCGACTCGACGGCAAGGTAAACGACGGGGATGACGATGAGCGAGAGGAACGTGGAGCTCACGACGCCACCGATGACGGCGACGCCCATGGGCGCACGAAACTCGCTCCCCTCGCCTTTTCCGATCGCGGTCGGCAACATGCCGAGGATCATCGCCGCGCTCGTCATGAGGATCGGTCGCAGGCGCTCGGGCCCCGCCTCGAGGATCGCCTGGAGCGGAGTCTCGCCGTCTTCGCGCACGCGAACGATCGCGCGGTCGATGAGGAGAATCGCGTTCTTCGTCACGAGCCCCATGAGGAGGATGAGGCCGATGAGCGCGCCCATCGCGACCGTGTGCTCGGCGAGGAAGAGGCCGAGGATGGCCCCGACGAACGCGAGCGGGAGCGTCACCATGATGGTGATCGGATGGACGAAGCTCTCGAACTGGCTCGCGAGGATGATGTAGATGAAGATCACACCGAGGAGCATGGCGTTGCCCATGCTGCTGTTGTTCTCGTTCATCAGGCGAATCTGGCCGTCGTAAAAGATCGAGCCGCCCGGCGGGAGCTTGATGGCGTCGATCTGCGGCTTGATGTCTTTGACGATGTCGCCGAGCGGTCGGCCGTTTGGCGCAGCCCACACCTGGATTTGTCGGCTGCGCGCCTCGCGCTCGATGACCTGCGGGCCGTCGGCGCGGACGAACGTGGCGATGTCCGCGAGCTTCGTCGGGCCCTTCGGAGACATGATCGAGATCTGCTCGAGGGCGTCGGCGCGGTCGCGGTCGTGCTCGGCGTAGAGCACGCGGATCGTGACGTCGTCATTGCCGTCGCGGAGCTTGCCCGCCTCGGCGCCGTCCATCGCGGTGCGGAGCGCCATGGCAACCTGGCCCACGGTGAGTCCGCGGTCGGCGGCCTTCGCGCGATCGATGTCGAGCTGGAGCTCGGGCTTACCTGGCGAGTACTTCATCTGGACGTCTTGGACGCCCGGCGTGTTCATCAGGATTTTCGCGAGCTGGCGCGCCGCTGGCTCGATGTCCGGGTACGAGACGCCGCGCACGGCGATCATGATCGGCGCCTCGGTGGCGGCACCCTCCACGAAGGGCGGATCGGTCACGATGACGTTCGCCTTCGGGATCTTCGCGGCGACGAGGCGACCGGCCTCCTTGAGCTGGAAGATGCTCTCTTTGCGCTCGCTCTTCGGCGTCGTGACGACGCGCCAGAGGGACTTGTTGATTTCGTTGTTCACGCCGACACGCGCGTAGATCGCCGTGATGTTCGGGTTCTGAAGGAGCTCGTCCTCCGCGGGCTTCGTGAGGCGGGCGGTCTCCTGCAGCGAAGTCCCCGCCGGGAGCTCGACCTCGAGCACGTACTGGCCTCGGTCTTCGGCATTCACGAACTCGTTGCCCGTGAGCTTCGCCGCGACGCTCATGAGGACGAGGCTCCCGATCGCCATGAGGCCGACGAGGGCTTTGTGCGTGACCGCCCAGCGGAGCACGATGCGGTACGCGTTCTCGAGACCTTCGAAGAACGCGAGGAACGGGCGCTTCACCGGGAGCCACGGGTCGACCGCGTTGTGGTCGATGGGCTTCGAGAAGCGCGACGAGAGCATCGGGTCGAGGGTGAACGCGACGAAGAGCGAGATGAGCACCGCGACGCTGATCGTGATGCCGAACTGGCGGAAGAACTGACCGACGATGCCCTTCACGAAGGCCACCGGCAGGAAGACGGCGACGATGGTGAGCGTGGTCGCGAGGACCGAGAGCGCGATCTCCTCGGTGCCGTCGAGGGCTGCCTGGAACGCCGGCTTTCCGCGCTCGAGGTGCTTCGTGATGTTCTCGCGCACGACGATGGCGTCGTCGATGAGGAGACCGATCGCGAGGGAGAGCGCGAGCAACGTCATCATGTTCAGCGTGTAGCCGAGCACGTACATGACGAAGAAGGTGCCGATGACGCTCGTGGGGAGGGCGACCGAGCTGATGAGCGTCGACCGGAGGTCGAGCATGAAGAAGAGGATAACGAGGATCGCCATGATCCCGCCGAAGACGATGTCGTGCTCGACGGTCTCGACGTCGCGCTCGATGAAGTGCGATTGGTCGATGAGCGGCTCGACGATCATGCCCTCGGGCAGCTTGCCCTTGAGGCCCTCGACGGTCTTCTTGACGGCGTGCGCGACTTCGACCGTGTTCGTGCCCGACTGCTTGAGCACGTCGAACGTGACCGCGTCTTGGCCGTTCACGCGGGTGATGCCGCGCGCCTCCTCGAAGCCGTCTTCGACGCTCGCCACGTCGCGGAGGCGAACGACCGAGCCGTCCCGACCGGTGGTGACGACGAGGTCACGCACCTGATCGACGTTCGAGAATTCGCCCACGGTTCGCACGCTGACCTCGCGCGCGCCCTCGCTGAAGTGGCCTGCGGGCACGGTGACGTTCTCGGCGCGGAGGCGCTGGAGGAGCAGCTCCGTCGGCACCATGAGCGCGTCGAGCTTCGCGCGATCGATACGGATACGCACTTCGCGCTTGGCGCCGCCGCGGACTTCCACGGCCGCCACGCCCGCGGACTGCTCGATGGCAGGCTTGAGCTTGTCGTCGGCAAACTTGCGGATAGCGCTGAGCGCCTGGGAGCTGCGCACCGTGTACGTGAGGATCGGCGCCGCGCCGACGTCGAAGCGACCGACCACGGGCTCCTTCGCCTCGGTCGGGAGCTTGTACTTCATGCGACCGACGCGCTCGCGCACGAGGGTCGCCGCGTCGTTGATGTCGACGCCCAGCTGAAAGAAGATGATGGTCGTCGAGAGGCCCTCGCGCGAGAAGCTGCGCACGCGATCGAGGCCGTTGAGGCTCACGACCTCGTCTTCGACCTGCTTGGTGACGAGGGTTTCGACCTCTTTCGGGCTCGCGCCCGGGTAGGGCACCGTGACCGTCACGATCGGGAACGACACGTCCGGGAAGAGGTCGGTGCCGAGGCGACTGAAGCCGACGAAGCCGAGGACCAGGAGCGCGAAGGTCAACATCACCGTGAAGACCGGGCGCTTGATGGCGACGCTCGAGAGGGTCATCGCGAGCCCTCCACGCCGGGGGTCACGGCCTCGCCTTCGTGCCAGTCCGCGGCCGGGCTCGTCGCGACGTCTTCCTTCGCATCGAGGCCCTCGCGCACGAGCAACTTACCGCCCTCGCCCACGGCGAAGACCACGTGCCGCAGGTGGAGCTTGCCCTCGCGCACCACGAAGATTTCGTCTTGCGAACCGGGGCGCAGCGCCGTTGACGGCAGCGCGAGCACGGGCACTTGCGCGCCGCCGCGGATGCTCGCGCGGACATACTGGCCCGGGAGGATCGGCGAGTCTTTTCCGTTCTCGAGGAACGCTTCGATCGGCACGCGGCGGGTCATGGGATCGGTGGCGCCCACCACGGCGGCGAGCTTGCCTTGCACTTCTCGGTCGCCGACCTTCACCGTGACCGGGTCGCCGGGCTTCACGACACCGAGCTCGCGCTCCGCGATCGTGCCCGAGAGCTTGAGGGTACGCGCATCCACCAAGTGGAAGACCGCGTTCATGGGGGACATCGGGTTCACGACGGCGCCAGGCCCACCCGGCGCGCGCGTGATCGTCCCGTCGAAGGGCGCTCGCAGCGAGTGGCTCTCGAGGTACGACCGCGCGAGCTCACCCTGCGCCTGCGCCCCGTCGAGCTGCGCCGCGGCGAGCTTGTGCTGCTCGGAGCTCTGCACGGCGTTCGCCTGGGCTTGGGCGCCGGCCTGCACGAGGCTCTCGACGCGCGTCTTCGCGTCTCCGGCGAGCGAGAGCTGAGCGGCCGCCGCGCGTGCCTGCGCATCCGCGGCGGCGACCTGCGCGCGCGCTTCACGGTCTTCCAAGGTCGCGAGCACGGTGCCCGCGCGAACCTTGTCTCCGAGGCGCGCGCGAACCTTGTCGATGCGGCCGCTCACCTTGAAGCCGAGGTCGACCTCTTGCCCTGCGGAGACGCTGCCCTCGAGCGTGACGCTCGGTTGCCACGAGGCGGGCTGCCCCTTCGTCACCGCGACGACCGGGGCCTTGTCCGCCTGGGCCAACGCCGCCGCGTGCGTCGAGGCGCGCTGGGTCTCGACGGCCGCGTTCTTCTTCGTGGCCTGCACGAAGCGCACACCGAGCGCGCCACCGAGCACGACGAGAGAGCCGAGAGCCACCGCCGCGACGACTCCCGTGCCGCGTGAAGAGCTGGGCGTGCTTGCGAGTGTGAGTTCGGGCGATTGATCGTGGCTCATGAGCGTTCTCCCGGCGACGCGATCGGGCGCGCGATGCCGTGCAAGATGGTTTGCTGAATCGAGGAGAGAAGGGCGTGAAGGTCGGGGCGCTCGTTCATGCGAACGAGGCTTCGTGCGAGGCGGTCGTAGCCGCCGGAGAGGAACGTGGCGGCGAGCTCGACGTCGAGGTCGGCGCGGAAGAGACCGTGCGCTTTGCCGAACGCCAGGTGCTCGACGACGAGCTTGCGCGAGTGTTCCGCGAACTCGTCGAGGAGGTGCACCCACGCGTGCGAGCGCCCACCCTCGAGCACGACGCGCATGAAGCGTCGGTTCTCCCAGATGAACTCGAAGATCCGCAGATCGAACTCGAGGCAGTGCTGGAAGAACTCCTCGGAGGAGAGCGTCGGCGTCACCGGGTCGGGGCGCGCGATGAGCTGCCGCAAGCGGTCGATGAGGCCCGCGACGAGTTCCCGAAACGCGTCGTCCTTCG
>CAIOHM010000045.1 GCA_903858055.1 uncultured delta proteobacterium | reverse complement strand
TCCTTGTCGACGGCGTGCCGCGCGAAGTACGCCACCATGCGTCGGACGGTGTCCTCGGACAGGGTGCGCCGGGCGCTAAGATCCCTCGCGCGCGCGAGGCCCACGGGCGTCATGCCGCGGCGAGAGGGGGGCGCCGCCGCGCGCACTTCAAGGGCGAGGGCGGCGGCGTCGGCGACGGCTTGCGGTGGGCGCAGGGAGGGGGGCATAGCGCCCGAGTCTATCGGGCGGCGCGGTAGCGTGCGAGGGCGGCGGCGCGCGCGGTACGCGTGGCCTCACCGGGCACCGGCCAGGGGACACCAGTGCGGCGCGCGGCGAGACGGAGCGAGGCCCACGAGCACCCGAGGGCGCGAGCGGCGTCGGCGGGCGTACCGAGCGCGAGCGCTGCGACGATCGCAGCACGAACGGCCTCGGCGCCGCCCTCGCGTCGGAGCTGGGCGAGGGTCATTGGGAGGCCTCGAATAGAGTCGCCTGCTTCACCGGCTCCGACCGCGCCGCCGCGATCGAATCCAGGTTCTTCACCGCCTGATTGAAGTAGCTGGTCTTGAGCTCGCACCCGATGCCGCGTCGACCGTGCTTGACGGCGCCGTAGACCTCGGACCCGACGCCCATGAACGGAGTGAAGACCTTCTCGCCGGGGTTGGTCCACATCGCCACCGCGCGCTCGATCACATCGAGTTGCAGCGGGTGCACGTGCTTCTCGTCGTCGGTGTCGCGACCGCCCTTGAACGGGAGGACGTTGTCGAGTCGGATGTCATCCCAAAAGCTCGACGCGTACTGGCGCCAGATCCAGTGAGAGAACCTGTTCTCCGTCTGCTTGCCCTTCCACCCCTTGAAGGGAGCGAGCTCGGCGGGCATCTCGCGGGCGCCGATGTACTCGTGGAACCCTGTGGGGTGCGCGACGGGGACGGCGTTCTCGCCCTTGCGGCGGAACAGGAGCAGGTAATCGGCGCTGGCGTTGGAGCACTCCGAGGAGTCCTCCACGATGGTCTTGTGCGCGAGGTTCTTCGCGAGCGTGCGGTTGCGGACCGCGAGGGGCTCCTTCCAGATGCAGTAGCGCGCGGCGAAGCGGAACCCGAGCGACTCGTGCAGCCGGATGATCTCGCCGGGGAGGTCGAACATGTGGTCGCACCCGGTGTTGCCAGTGGGCACGTCGGCGCAGTGCACGGCGGTCAGTCGACCCGGCTTCGTGGCGCGGAACAGGTTCTCGATGATGTACCCGTAGTGCGTCAGGAACTCCGGGAACGTGCGGGCGTTGGAGAGGTCGCGAGGCGACGACGAGTAGTGATAGAGCGCCCCCCCGCCGGGCTGCGCGAAGGGCGGCGAGTAGATAGAGAAGTCGATGCTCGCATCGGGCAACGACTGCATCATCTCGGCGCTGTCGCCGTTGTAGATTGCGTACTGATCGGTCACCTTCTGATTGATCACAGCCATGACGGAACCTCTTCGTTCTTCGTGCCGTAAGACCCGCGCTCCACTGCCATCCCGTCGCGCATGTGCGTAACGAGTTCCGCAAACATCTTGTCGCTCTGCTCTGCCTTGCGCTTTCGAGAGGCGAGCACTTCGCACTCCCCATCGCTAGCGATGTGCTCCACGGTCACCGGGCTCTTCTGCCCGAAGCGCCAGCACCGCCGCATACCCTGGTAGTACTGCTCGAAGCTGTACCCCGCGAACACGGTCATGTGCGCGCAGTGTTGCCAGTTGAGTCCCCATGCCCCGATGACCGGCTTGATCACCAGCACGCGAGTCTCGCCCGACTGGAACGCGTTGAACTTGCGCTCCTTCGTCTCGTCGTCGTCGGTACCAGACACCTGAACCGCGTCGGGGATGAGGCGCTCCAACGTGTCGCCCTCGTCGTTGAGGTGGCACCACGCGACGGCGGGCGCCTTCGTTGCGTTGATGAGTTCCGCGGACTTCGCGCACCGCTCCGCGATGGTGCGGCGGCGCTCCTCGCGTTCTTCGATGAGCCCATGCGCGGGCATCGCGAACAGGAACCCGTCGCGCGGCTTGA
>CAIOHM010000044.1 GCA_903858055.1 uncultured delta proteobacterium | reverse complement strand
TGCACGGGCACAACTGGCGCATCAAGATCACGGTGCAGGCGAAGGAGCTCGCGCCTTCGGGCTGGGTCGTCGACTTCAACGAGCTCGCGGCCAAGCTCCGCGCGTTCGTCGAGCCTTGGGAACATGTATTCCTCAACGAGCTCAAGCCCTTCGACGATCTGAACCCGACCGCGGAGAACATCGCGATGGTCGTC
This sequence comes from uncultured delta proteobacterium, assembly GCA_903858055.1. Taxonomy (GTDB): domain Bacteria; phylum Myxococcota_A; class Polyangia; order Polyangiales; family Polyangiaceae; genus CAIQDA01. The sequence goes on along the minus strand of CAIOHM010000044.1, from coordinate 6,967 downwards.
GCGGACGGCATGGCGAAGATCTTCGACGACGGTCGCGTGCGGGTGGCCCGCTGCGACGTCTGGGAGAACGACGTCTGCTGCGCGACCTACTTCCGCTGACGACGCGCACGTCTCACTCAGCGTAGGCCGAAGCGCCGGCGCTCGTACCAGTGAAAGCCCAGGGCGAGCGTCGCAGCGAGCGCGAGAGCCCAGGTTGGAAAGAGCGGGCGCTCGTGCCGTGCGCTCGAGGGAATGCGGGTGCGCGGCAAGACGCGCTCGTCGAGTTCGTCGGGAGAGGCGAAGGCCACGCCGCCGCTGTCTTCGGCGACACGTGCGAGGAGCGCGCGATCGGGGCGCACGTCGACCCACTCGAGGCCCACGCGATCGCAGACGATGCGACCGCGCGCGGAGACGACGGATCCGTTGCGCGCCTCGAGCTCGACGACTCCTTCACCAAGACCGTCGACGACGAGGGCGTTCGCGTCGATGCGGAACGCACGAGGTCGGGATGAGCCGTCGCGGAGCCGTTCGTCGAGGTGATCGACGCCGCCCGCGGGCAGGGTGAAGCGCACCGGGTCGCCGACGATGCACCCTTCGGTCGCCTGGAGTGCGGGTGGGTCGAAGCGTGCATCATGCAAGGTCCAGCCGATCAGCGCGTCCCAGAGCGCGTCGTACGCGGCGCCAGCGCCGGCCGCGGCTGTCTCGGAGAAGCCGAGGCGCCACGTCGAATCCGTGCCGAGCGCCATGACGCGACCGGCATGGACCTCGCGGAGCGCGAGGACAGGCATCGGGTTCCCGGCGCGCGTCGTGAGGGTAGGGTGCTCGTAGAGGACCCGTGCGCCGGGTAGGGGCACGCCGAGCGCCGAGGTTCCTTCGAGTGTCTCCAGGTGACCGCCTGCGCGTGCGAAGGCGTGTTGAATGGGGTGCGTGGCCCCCTCCGCGGTGACGCGCGGGACGAACGGCTCGAGGAGGTTCGCTCGCGGGGCTTCGAGGTTCGTCGGCAGCACGGCCGCGAGGGAAGAGCGATCGTAGCCGCCCGCGGCGAAGGCATGGGGCCCGCCGACGAGCACGAGGCCGCCGCCGCCGTCGACGTAACGCGCGAGCCGCCGCAGATGCCGTGCGAGCCCGTATTCCTCCGCGTCGATGTCTTGCACCACGACGGCGTCGAACGAGGAGAGGTGCTCTTCGAAGAGCTCGTCGACGGGGAAGGGGATGAGGGAGAGCTCGGTGGGAGACGCGCGCGGGTCGTCTTCCTGCGTTCGCAAGATGAAGAACGACACGAGATCGATCGAGCTGTTGGCCTTGAGGAAGCGGCGAAGCGCGCGCACGTCGTTGGTGGGGCGACCGGCGACGTGGAGCATGCGGACACGCTCGCGTCGCACGTCGATGAGCACGGTGCGAGCGTCGTTCTCGTGGACGCGGTCGTCCGCAGGAGCCTCGATGCGGACGGTGGCCGCATGGCGCCCCGGGCGCTCGAAGCTCGCCGAGAGCTCGACGCTGCCCACGCCGCTCGACGCATCGACGATCGCAGAGCCCGGGCCCGAGGATTCGCTCAGACCCAGCGCTTCGGGCTCCCACGTGACCTTGAGTGCGCCGCACGCCAGGCCGTGACAGAGCACTTCCACACGAACGGCGAAGGTGCCGTGCGCGAACGCGGAGCCGAGCACGCGGACGTCGGAGATGCTCGCGTCAGGCTGGTCTTCACCGACCGCGACGGTGTGGACGGGGACGCCTGGCCGAAAAAGGAAGGAGCCGGTGGTTGGGGGCACGGTGCGGCTCGGCGCCTCGCGTCCGTCGCTGACGACGACCACGGAGAGCGGGTCGAGATCATGCCTTTCCCGCAGGTGAGCCAACGTCTCGGCGAGGTCCGTGCTCGCACCTCGCGCCGCGAGCGCGTCGGTGGAGGACGGATCGAAAGGCTCGAGCCCGAGCGGCGACGTGCGCAGCCAGCGGACGGGGCGCCCCTCGGTGAGCACGCGGAGGCGATTGACGGCTCGCATGCGTGCCGCGTTGCGCTGACCTTCCTCGAGCGTCATCGATCGCGAGTCGTCGACGACGATGGCGATCGGCGCGTACCGGTCGCGGTTCGCGTCGAGCGAGACGCGTGGGCGCACGACGACAAGCGTCGCGAAGAGCGATGCGATGGCGGCGCTCGCGAGCAGACGGAGGCGCCGCGGGTGATGGCGCGTCTCGAGCGCGAGGAGGCCCAGGGACGCGGTGAGGGTGACGACCAGCGCCGTGAGCGCCGGTAGCGGGAGGTCGGTCGAAGGCCACGAGAAGGCCATCAGCGGGCCCTCGACGTCCCGGCCCGGCGTCGCATGAGGAACGGCGCGTGGACTTGGTCGTCCTTGTACGTCGAGCAGAGCGAGTACATCGCGACGTTCACGGCGAAGCGAAGCGCCTGCTCGCGGTCGTCCTCGTCGATCGCGTAGAGCCAGCGATTTCCGCGGGTAGCGAGCGCACTCGAGAGATCGTGCCGCACCACGATCGCGTCGATGCGGTTGCCGCGTGCGAGCGCACGCACGGTTGCCGTCGAGCCCTTCGCGCCCGCGACGCGCTTGAGAAGATAAAACGAGCGAAAGAGGACGTGATCTTCGCCGAGGTCGAGCGTCGACGAGTCTGGCAGGACCGCGCCAAGCTCACGGAGCACCGAACGTGAAAAGGGCCCGCCTGCGGGCGATGTGCCGCCGTCGCGGTCGTCGATGACCATGAGACCACCGAGGGCAAAGAAGCTCCGCAGGTGGGATCGCGCGCGTTCATCGAGCGGATCGATGGCGCCGCGCCCTGCCGTGAACAGAAACGGCGACGCGAGGAGACCTTCGGCCCCGAGGGTGACGATCGCAGGGGCCTTGACGACGGGCGCGCTCGTACGGCGATCGAGTTCGCGCGCCACCGTCGCGAGCACGCTCGGGTCGACCTGTTCGTCGTCGCTCCGAAAGCGTAGGCCGCGTGCTTCGAAAGCCGTGCCGACGCTCTCCGCAGAGGACGAGCGCTCGGCGAGAAGCGCAGCGAAGCCGCCAAAAAAGGCTCGCCTCGTGAGCCGCGGTTCGTTCATGCGCTCCGCGAACCGGCCGCCGCGACGACGACCTCCAGGTCGAAGACCTCGCGAAAGAGCTCGCTCTTCTTGCGGACGGTCCACTCCTCGAGCTCGCGGTCCTCCGAGCCCTCTACGAGGAGCCACAGCTTGTTCGTCGACTTGTCGACCTTCGCGCGCACCGAGGTGATCTTGCCGCGGTGCTCCCGGTCGAGCGCGTCGGCGATGCGCAGAATGGCGGCGAGTCCTCGCACGCGGCCGCGCGCGTCACGATCGAGCTCGCGGAAGTTCGGGTGGCTCTGATCCGGCGTGCTCTTGCGATGGTAGCGCGCGAGGTTGGCGACGATGGTGCGCTCCTCGGTCGTGAGCCCCATGATGTCCGAGTTCTGGATGATGTACTGCGAGTGCTTGTGGTGGCCGTCGTAGCGCACGAAGTCGCCCACGTCGTGCAGCACCGCGGCCGCGCGAAGCAGGAGCCGGTCGCGACGACCGAAACCGTGTACGCTCTGGAGGTCCGAGAAGAGCTGAATCGCGAACGCGTCGACCCGATCGCCGTGCGCGCGATCGAAGTGGAAGCGCTCGCCGAGGCGCACGCAAGCGTCGATGATCGCCTGGTCCTCGTCGTCGTCGCTCCAAACTTTGAAGTACTTGTCCGAGAGCTCCTCGAGGATTCCTTCCTTGAGTCCGACGCCCGGCGCGACGATGGCTGGAAGATGCACGCGTTCTGCGAGGAGCGTGAAGATCGAGGTCGCGGTGACGATCGTGTCGGCGCGATCGGGTCGAAGCTTGTAGCGGTCGCGTCGCTCCTCCACCGTGAGCGTCAGGAGCTCGTCGAGGAGCTCCTTGGCCTTCTGCGTGTCGATGGCGCGCGCGCAGCCTGCGAAGCCATTGGCCCGCGGGCAGAGTTCGACGAGCGTGTCGATGTTGCCGCCCGTGCCGACGAGGGCGTCGAACCTCGTGTTGGCGAGGATCGGGCCCGCTTCGTCGAGCGCGCGTTCGATGCCTTCGTTCACGAGCCGTCGCGCGTCGAAGTCGACGGCGTCGCGATCGCGTAGGTAGGTTTCGAGCAGGCGCACCGTGCCAAGGGGCAGGGAAATCGCGAACGAAACGCGTCCGTGATCGAGGACCGTGAGCTCGGTCGAGCCGCCTCCGACGTCGACGAGGAGCACCGTGAGGTCGTCGAGGTAGAGCCTCCGCTGCACCGCGAGCTGGATGAGACGAGCCTCTTCGCCGCCTTCGATCACCGCGAGCTCGATGCCCGTCTCGCGACGTGTTCGTTCGACGAGCGTGAGGGCGTTGTCGGCCTCGCGCACCGCGCTCGTGGCGATGGCGCGGGTTGCATCGACCTTCACGTTGTCCATGATCTCCCGGAAATCACGGAACGCAGCACATGCGGCTTGGATCGAACTTGGGGCGAGGCGTCCGCTGACGAAGACCTCGGCGCCGAGGCGCACCGCCGCTCGCGAGCTCGTGATCTCCTTGAACGGGCTCGGCGTCTCGCGAACGCCAGTCGCGGCGGCCTGCCGTGCGCGTTCCTCACGCGAAGGGGTCGGCGCTTGCGCGTCGACGACACGAAGGCGAATCGCATTCGAACCCACATCGATCGCGGCAAAGCGAGGCATGGGCGGAAGGTAGCAAAGCGGCACGCCCGTCGAAACGACGAGCAGCGTGACTTTTGCGGTCCGCGTTCAACGCCCGGTGTGTGTGCGGCCGATCGCGTGGAGGCTCACGCCGAGGCCGAGCATCGCCGCGAGCGTGATCGCCGTGGGGACCGGGCCGGGGGCGAGGAGCGCTGCGCTCAGGGAAACGACCACCACGACGAGCGAAACGCCTGCCAGCGCGATCGCGCGGCGTGCGTCGACGTCCGTCAAAGGTCGCTCCGCAAGACAACGACCGTCACCTCGGGGCCCATGGCGGGGGCCTTCGCGACGGCCCACCCAAACGCGCGCCCTTCGATCTCTTTCGTTCCCGTCGTGCCCGTCGCGAGCGTGGTCGGCGCGAGTGCTTGCACGGTGTCGAGGTTGACCTTCGGCGTCGTCGGGCTCCCGAAGGTGCCGCGCGCGTCGGCGATGGCGACGTAGAGCACCGGCGCTTTCTCGGTCTCGGTGCCGGCCTTGCGCTTGTCCGCCATCGTCTGCTCGGCCTGCGCCTGAAGGTGCCGCGCGAACGCTCGGAAGGTCCAGCCCGAGAGCAAGACGGCTTTGGTCTCCAAGCCGACCTTCACGGGGACCATCGCGGCGAAGTCGTCGTCGACGACGGCACCCTTTGCCTCGTCGAAGGTTCCAATCGTCGTGGTGAAGCTTCCCTTCGCGGCGGCGAAGGCGGGAAACGTCTCGAAGAGCTTGATGCCCGCCATGCGATCTTCCTCGAGATCGCTGCGGATTCCGACGCCTTCGATGGTCGCGAGGGCCATGAACGTGCTCTTCGCGGACCGAAGATCGGGGACCACGGAGCGGATGCGTCGCAGGGCCTTGCGCACGTCCGAAGGCTCGAGCGCATCAGCGCGGGTCTCGCCTGGGAGGAGCGCCTTGGCGATCTCTTCGGCGCCGATCGGCATGCCGCGCCGGAGTTCGTCCACGTCGGCCGTGACGAGTGCAGAGAGCTCTTCGGCTTGAACCTTCGCGCGCTCCGCGGACTTCTTCGCTGGGTCCGTGCACGCGGCCGTTGCAAGCACGGTGAGGGCCAAGGCCGCGCGGAGCAAAGTCGTGCTCTTGTTCATGGGTTTCGTACCGGAGGAGGGGGTCGAACCCTCACGCCTTGTGGGCGGCGGATTTTGAATCCGCTGCGTCTGCCATTCCGCCACTCCGGCTCGGGGAGCGACTTCATGCCCGTAACCCGGCGCCTTGGCAAGGGCTCGCTCGGCGTCGGCTGCCGGCGGCGCACTTCAATACCGGAACGCTTGCACGCGTGCGCAGCCCTGTGCTACCCCTGCGCCTCCTTTGAAAGGAACAGGAGCCGTTTCGGATGAACGTTGATGCCGTCCAGTGCAAGCCGCTTGAAGTCCCCGTCACCGAGAAGGGGGTCGAGCGTGCCATCAAGCTTCTCAAGCGTAAGCTTGCCAGCGAAGGCGTCCTCCGTGAGCTCAAGCTCCGTCGCCACTACATGAAGCCGAGCGTCAAGAAGCGCAAGAAGCAGGCTGAGGCGGCTCGCCGTCGCCGCAAGCGCGCCAAGATGGACGCGGCCGCTCCCCGCGGTTGATTCGGCGGCTCTTGCGTAGCCCATCCGCATAAAGTCGCGTTAATCTAGCCCCATGGGCCGTGCCGTACCGGTGCGGCCCTTGTTTTTTTTCCGGCGAGAATCCGATGTCCGATGCCAACCGCGCCGCCGCCATCGTGGCGAGCGCTCCCACCGTCGACCGCGTGATGATCGAGGAGCGCGCGGCCTCGTTCGCCAAGCGCTCGCTCAAGAAGGCCTCGAAGGTCGCGGGCCTTCGCTTGGCCATCTCGATGATGGATCTCACGACCCTCGAGGGCAAAGACACGGCCGGGAAGGTCGAGTCGCTTTGCCGAAAGGCGCTGCGGCCGCTCGACCGCGATCCGTCGGTGCCCTCCTGCGCCGCCGTGTGCGTGTACCCGAACCTCGTGCCCGTCGCGAAGCGCGAGCTCGCGGGAACGAGCGTGCAGATTGCAAGCGTCGCGACGGCGTTCCCGAGCGGCCTCTCGCCGCTGTCGATCAAGCTCGACGACGTGCGGAAGGCCGTGGAGTTTGGCGCGGACGAGATCGACATGGTGATCGACCGCGGCGCGTTCCTGAGCGGCGAGTACGCGAAGGTCTTCGACGAGATCGCCGCCACGAAAGAGGCGTGCGGCAAGGCGCACTTGAAGGTCATCCTCGAGACGGGGGAGCTCGGCAGCTACGACCTCGTGCGCTCGTCGAGCGAGCTGGCCATCGCCGCAGGCGCGGACTTCATCAAGACCTCGACGGGCAAAGTGCAGCCCGCAGCGACCCCGGGCG
>CAIOHM010000043.1 GCA_903858055.1 uncultured delta proteobacterium | reverse complement strand
GCATCGCCCAGCGTGCGCTGCGTTTCGGGGGCGTGGTGCGCCCCCGGAGAGATCGTCCGCGCGTAGCGCTCACCGACGCGCGCCAACGTGAGCGACGCGCCTGCATCGACGCCCGCGCGCTCGCGAAGCTCGTCTAGCGAGAGTCGAACGACGGCCTCGGAGCCGGGCAATTCGACGGCGATGCGCGCGTCGTCGAAGCCGCGAACGAGGGCGACCGGTGCGCCGTACTTGTCGAGCACGAGGCACGGCTCGATGCCCTCGCGCACCGCTTCGGCCGCGACCATTTCGAGGGCGATGGGGTAGCCTCGCGCGGCCGCGAACTGCTCGAAGCCCTCGGCGACGCCGCTCTCGAGCGCCGGCGCCACCTCGGTGCCCACGAGACGCGCGAGCGCGTCGTGAAGCGCGAACGAGGGTGATGTCTTCGGTTGAAGCATGCGAGGTCCTTCCTTCACGCTTGTCACGACGGCTTACGCGACATGAAAAGCATGTCTCTAAAGACATGTTCTATGTTGCAGTTTCTGTCAACGGGCAACGGGCCCGTGGTACCATGAAGGTCCACCATGGTCGGTTCCCGCCGCACAGCCGAAGCGCCGAGCCCTGAGGAAAGTCCCGCCGCGTCATGGACTTTCCTGACCAACCACGCGCACGTGCTCATCCGCATCGCCATGGATCCACGGGTGCTCGTCCGAACGCTCGCCGAGGAGGTGGGGATCCGCGAGCGCGCCGTGCTCCGCATCATCGGTGAGCTCGAGGAGGCCGGGTACCTCACCCACACGCGTGAAGGGCGCCGCAACGTGTACGCGGTACGCCTCAGCAAGCCGCTCCGGCACCCGATCGAGCGCCACAAGACGGTCGGGGCTCTCATCGAGGCCGTGATGGACCCGAGCAACGCCGCACGCGGGCAGCGCCCGGCTCCGAAGCCTGCAAGCCCGCGCGTCGCCCCGGCGAGCACCCCACGGGTGACCCCGCGCACGGCACGTCAGCCCGGGTGAGCCCCGTGGCCCGGGCCGAGCACCTTCGGCCAGGCCTGCTCGACACGCCACGACCGCTCCACGTGGGGCTCGTGGTGGCAACCCGTGCACACGCTCGGGTCGGGCTTGCGCACGATCGCCGACTTGAGCCCGCCGCCGGCCACATGCTTCGACCCCGGACCGTGGCACGCCTCGCACTGCACGTTTTCGAGGTTCCCGACGTGCGTGACCGTGCTTCCGCCCGGCTTCTCGTAGCCCGTCACATGGCAGCCAACGCAGTCGAGGTCGAAGGCTTTGTGCTTCTCGGTGAGCGACGGGTACGCCTTCGCGTGCCGCGTCGCGCTCCACACGGCGAGGGGCTGAGCGTGGCAGCCGCCACAAACGCCGACGCCGACGTAGTGCGCTTCGCCTTCGCGCGGCGGCGCGGGCGTGCGGCTCGCGTAACGCACGCGGTTCTGGTCGTCGATGCGCGCGTCGTACTCCGCGAGGATTCGTGCGCTCTCGGGGCTCTTGGTGAGCTTGGAGGCCACGGGCTCCTGGCGAACGACGAAGCGGCTGCCCGCCCCCACCGCGAGGTCGCCCTCCTCGAACGCGCCGCCGCGATCCACGAGGTCAACGACCACGACGGACTGCAAGCGGCTCGCGGGCTCGACGACGACGGTCTTCTCGATGCGATCGATCGGGACGTCGTCACGCACGACCTCACCGCGCACCGAAGGCGCGCCGACGAGGACGAGATCGATGCCCGGCGTGCGATCGACGAGCCGAAGCGCTTCACCACGTGAGGACGACGCGAGGAGCACGACGAAGCGCGCGCCCGCAGCCTGGGCGGCCGCCACGTCGCTCTGGAGCGAGGTGACGTTGGCGTCGAACGAGAGGCCTTCGAGCGGCGGAACGAGCGTGTCGTGCGGCGCGCCCGAGTAGCCAATGAACGCGACCTTCGTCGCCCCCACGGAGACTAGGCGCGGCTCGCCGACGGGCTGCCCTGCCACACGCAACGAGCGCGAGACGACGCCCACCTTCGACTCGGCCACGAGCTTCGCGAGCTCGTCGGAGCCCGCCGCGAACTCGCTCCGCGACGGCGCGAGGAAGACGGGTTGCTGAGCGAAGACCTGCGCGACCGTGTGGGCCTTCTCCAGCTCTTGGGCCGCGTGCGACGCGTTGAGCTGCACGTCGTCGAAGAAGGTCGGGCCCGCGGCCCCCATGACCACGGGGAACGCCTGGCCGCTGGCGAACGCGCCGAGTCGCGCCAGCCCCCCGCGCTGATCGGCGACGCACCCGCACGGCTCGAGCGCCGCGGCGAGATCGCTGAAGAGCACGAGGCGCCCCGTGGGAGCACCCGCGACGACGGAAAGCGCGGGCTTCCCCATCGACGAAGGCTTGCAGCCCTCGCACGCCGCGACCAGCGCTGCGAGCGCCACCGTACCCGCCAAGAGCGCGGAGCCGATCTTCATTCGCCAAACCATACGCGCCAATAGGCCCCCGCGTCGTCACTCCACACGCTCGCCGTGCTCGCCGCGGCGTTCGCGGTCTGGACGAGATCGCGCTTGCCGTCTCCGTCGAGGTCGAGGAGCGCCCAGACCCGCTGGCGATCGACGATTCGCGCGGTGAAGAAACCGCCAACGGAACCGCTCGCGGGCACGCCGAGGCGCAGCGCGCGCGAGTGCGGCAGCCCGTCGCGGAGCCGGTAGACCTTCCAGTAATCGCCGGCCTCGTCGCGAAACGCCGCAGGCGCCGCCGAGGAAGGGTCGGCGCTTTGCACGAGCTCGAGGAGCGCATCGCCGTCGAGGTCCGCCACGAACCATCCGCGACCCGACCGCAAGCCGTCTTCCGCGATCGCGTAGAAGCCATCCCCGAGGCCAGAGGGCGGCACGCGCACGCGGCTCTCGATGCGCGCGAAACCACCGGCTTCGCCGCGAAACACGGACCAATAGTCACCGAACGCGTCGCTCCAGACGTAGCCGCCGGGGCGCCGCGGGTCCGCCGTCACGACGAGGTCGAGGATGCCGTCTCCGGTGATGTCCATCGTGCTCCAGAAGCGCGAGCCCACAGGTGCGCTGCCGAACGCGGTCGCGAAGAAGCCGTCGGCGAGGACAGCCGTCGGGACGACGAAGCGCTCCGTGTAGGATGCAAACGTCTGCATCGTGCCCGCGTCGCCTGCCGAGACCATGCGCGTGCGCTTCCAGAAGGTGCCTGCCGCGTCCGAGAACACGAGGCCGCCGGCGCGCGCGGGGTTGGCGGTCTGCACCAAGTCCCGGTGCCCGTCGCCGTCGAGGTCGAGGAACGACCACTGGCGCAGGTCCGAAGACGCGTAGGACGACGCGAAGCCGTCGGCGAGGCCCGAGTCCGGGATCGGCAGTCGTCGCGGCGCAGACGCGAAGCCGTCGCCCGTGTTGAGGAAAACACGCCAGAAGGAGCCCGCGGCGTCGCGGAACACGCGACCTTCGGGGACCGAAGGATCAGCCGTTTGGACGAGGTCCGGGCGCGCGTCGCCGTTCAAGTCGACGAGGGTCCACGCGCGGTCGACCCCCGGCCCTTCGGACGCGTAGAAGCCATCGGCGAGGCCGCTCGACGGCACCGCGAAGCGCACGGGCGCGCTCGCGAAACCCGTGCGCGATCCCTTGAAGAAGCGCCAGTACGCACCGGCCGCGTCCG
>CAIOHM010000042.1 GCA_903858055.1 uncultured delta proteobacterium | reverse complement strand
CTCGCGAACTGCCGCTCGACCAGACGCTTGTACACGCCGTCGAGCGCGATCAGCTCCGCGTGGGTGCCCTGCTCCGCGACACGTCCGTGCTCGAGCTCGACCACCGTGTCGGCACCCTTCACCGTGCTCAGGCGGTGCGCGATCACGAGCACGGTGCGCCCCACCATGTGCCGCTCGAGCGCCTCCTGCACCAGGTGCTCGCTCTCCGCGTCGAGCGCGCTCGTGGCCTCGTCGAGCACCAGGATCCGCGGATCCTTGAGGATCGCGCGCGCAATGGCGATGCGCTGCTTCTGCCCGCCCGAGAGACGCACGCCGCGCTCGCCGACGAGCGTCGCGTAGCCCTCGGGGAACGCCGTCACGAAGGCGTGGGCGTTCGCGGCGCGGGCCGCCGCCTCGACCTCGGCGTCCGTCGCCGCGGGGCGGCCGTAGCGGATGTTCTCCGCGATGCTCGCCGCGAAGAGCACCGGCTCCTGCGACACCGTCCCCACCTGCTCGCGCAGCCAGTGCGTGTCGAGCGCGCGCAGATCCACTCCGTCGAGCGTCAGGCGCCCCTCGCCCGGGTCGTAGAAGCGCGCGAGGAGCTGCGCCACCGTGCTCTTGCCGCTCCCCGAGGGCCCGACGAGCGCCAGCACCTTCCCGGGCGAGAGCCGCAGGCTCACTCCGTCAAGCACCGGCGCGTCCGGGCGTGTCGGGTACACGAAGCGCACGTCGTGCAGCTCCACGTGCCCCTGCAGCGCGTCGAGGCGCCGCCCGTCGCCCGTCACGACGCCGGGTGCCCGGTCCAGGAGCTCGAACACGCGGCTGCTCGCGCCGACGGCCTTGTTGAAGTCGCCGAGCAGGCCCGAGAGGCCGCCGAGCGCGAAGGCCAGAAACAACGTGTAGAGCATGAACGAGGTGAGGTCCCCCACGCTCATCTCGCCCCCGAGCACGAGCCGACCGCCGTACCACAGCACGAGCGCCACCGCGGCGTACGCCGCGAAGGTCCCCAGGCCCTGAAAGATCCCGTAGGTCACGGCGAGCATGCGCCCGCGTCCGAACGCCTCGTCCACACGGGCGCCGTAGCGGGCGACCTCGTGCTCCTCCTGCGCGAAGCTGCGCACCGTGCGGATGTTGCTGAAGGTCTCCTCGGCGACCTCGGTGGCCCCCGCGAGGGCGTCCTGGGTCTGACGCGAGAGCGCGCGCACGGTGCGGCCGAACCACACCGCGCCGATCGCGACCACGGGCACGACCGCCAGCATGAGGGCGGTGAGGCGCCAGCTCGTCCACGCGAGGATCCCGAGCGCGCCGAGCGCCTGCAGCAGGAAGCGCAGCGCCATCGAGACGTTCACCGTCACGCTGTTCTGGAGCACGCCGGTGTCCGCCGAGAGCCGGTTCACGAGCTCCCCCGTGCGCTGCGCATCGAAGAACCCGATCTCCTGGCGCACGAGCGACGCGAAGAGGTCTCGCCGAAGCCGCGCCACCACCCGCTCGCCCGCGAGCGTGAAGAGCCACGCGCGCAGGAAACCGAAGGCCCCGACGAACACGAACACGACCATCAGGCCCAGGATCGCGAGGTCGAGCTCCTCGTTCGACCCGTCGCGGGTCACCGTGTCGAGGAGCATTCCGATGCCGCGGGGCGCGACGAGCCCGAGCG
>CAIOHM010000041.1 GCA_903858055.1 uncultured delta proteobacterium | reverse complement strand
TGCACAGCATCGGCGACGCAGTGATCGCGACCGACGCGCAGAACCGCATCGTGCGCATGAACCCCGCTGCCGGGCGGCTCCTTGGCAAGACCTTCGAAGACGTGCGCGGAGTGCACTGCCCCGAAGTGCTCAAGCTCGTCGACGAGGCCTCGAAGCAGCCGCTGCCGGACCCGACCACGGAGGTCCTCGAGTCCGGGACGACGCTCGTGGAGACCGCGGGCCCGACCTTCCTCGAGTGCGTAGGCGGCTCGCTCCGGCCGGTGGCGCTCACGGCTTCTCCGATTCGTGACGCCGAGGGCGCGACCATCGGGTCCATCGTCGTCTTTCGCGACCGCAGCGAAGAGCTCGAGATCGAGATGGCGCTCGCGTCGGTCGCGGCGAACGAGGCGGCGAATCGGCACCGCGCCGAGTTCCTCGCGATGATGAACCACGAAATGCGAACGCCACTGAACGGCGTGCTCGGCATGACGACGGTGCTCCTCGCGACGACGCTCTCCGACGAGCAGCGCGAGTACGCGGAGACCGTGCGGGCCTCGGGCGAGCAGCTCCTTCGCCTCGTCGACGACATCCTCGACTTCGCGAAGCTCGAAGCGCAGAAGCTCGATCTCGCGAGCATTCAGTTCGACCCGCACGTGGTGATTGATGCGGTCTGCACGCAGATGGCCGAGCTCGCCTTCAATCAGGGGCTCGAGTTCTCCATCGTCGTCGCGCCCTCGCTGCCTCGATGCTGCGTGGGGGACCCGGCGCGGCTCCGGCAGGTTCTCGTGCACCTCGTCGACAACGCCATCAAGTTCACGGACACGGGCGAGATCGTGATGCGTGTCGAGCCTGCCGGCCATCTCGACGGGGTTCCGCACTGGAATTTCACGGTGATTGACTCCGGCGTCGGCATTTCGGAGAGCGACCACCCGACGATCTTCAAGCCCTTCGTTCAGCTCGACAGCTCGATGACCCGTCGCCATGGCGGCACGGGGCTCGGTCTCGCGCTCGTCCGCCAAGTCGTCGACCTGATGCGCGGCGACGTCACCGTCGAGAGCGCCCCGGGGCAGGGGAGCACGTTTCGCGTTACGATCCCGCTGCCCCTTGGTACGACGCGCACGTCGCACGAAGACCGCCCGTCTTTCCGGTCCGACAAGCCGGTCCTCGTCGTCTCGGCGGTCGCGGCGGTGCGCGAGCACATGAGCCTCCAGTTCGGCGCGCTCGGCCTCGACGTGCACGGCGTGAGGACTCCGGTGGAAGCGATCGCCGAGATTCGGTCGCGCGGCGACGTGAAGTTCGCGATGATCCTCGTCGACTGCGGAGAGGCGACGCTCGACGAGCCCGCGCTCAGCGCCATCGTCTCGGAGGTCGGTGCGAACGACGGGACGGCCCTCGTGGCGCTGCTCCCTGCGGGCCGTCGCAGCACGCGTGTGGGCGGAGATCTGGGTGCGTTTGGGGCCACGCTCGTGAAGCCCCTTCATCCGGCGCGCCTGCGCGAGGTCGCGATGCGCACGCTGCAGCCCTCGCGCGCGGCCGCGACGCTCTCGGGTCGACCGCGCATCCCCGCAGAGCGCGGCGCCGCGGGCCACGTGCTCGTGGTCGACGACAACTCCGTCAACCTCAAGGTCTGCGTCCGCATGCTCGAGAAGCTTGGCTACAAGCCGGCGACGGCAATCGGCGGAGCGGAGGCCGTCGAGGCTGCGCGCACGACCCGCTTCGACCTCGTGCTCATGGATTGCCAAATGCCGATCGTCGACGGCTACGAGGCGACGCGGCGCATTCGCGAGCACGAGAAGGGCCTCGGCGGTCACGTGCCGATCGTCGCCCTCACCGCCAACACGACGAACGAAGATCGCGAGCGCGCGTTCCTCTCGGGCATGGACGACTTCATCTCGAAGCCCATCACGCTCGAGGTGCTCGACCGGCTTCTCGAGCGTTGGGTCGTCGTGACCGTCTGACCGCGGCGCGCGGTAGGCGCTCTGCGTCATCCGCGCGTCAACGGTCGAGCCTTGGATCGAGGCGTTCTCCGTGCAAAGGGGCCCTTCATGAGCCCTTCGACGCCCGTTGCCCTTGGTCACACGCTCTCGATCGCCGATTTCGCCGATGTCGTCTTGCGCGGGCGTCCGGTCGCCGTGGACGCGGAGGTCGCAGCGCGCGTGAACGCGACCCGCGCCCCGATCGACGCCATCGCGCTCGCGGGTGATGCGGCTCCCTCGGTCTACGGCATCAACACCGGGTTTGGGGCGCTCGCAGAGACGCGCATCTCCGCGAGCGACATCCGCGAGCTCCAGCTGAACCTCGTTCGCTCGCACGCGGTCGGCCTCGGTGAGCCGCTCCCGGTCACGGCGGTGCGCGGCATGCTCCTCCTGCGCGCGCAGGTGCTGGCGCTGGGGCACTCGGGCGTGCGCCTCGAGGTGCTCGAGCTCCTGTGCGGCATGCTCAACCGCGGCGTGCATCCGCGCATCCCGTCGCAGGGGAGCGTGGGCGCTTCGGGTGATCTCGCGCCGCTCGCGCACTTGGCCCTCACGCTCGTCGGCGAGGGCAGGGCGAGCGTTCGCGCGCCCGCGGGAGGGTTCTCGTCGTACGATCCACAGCCGACGTACGTGTCCTCTGCGGCGGCGCTCGCCGAAGCAGGGCTCGCGCCCCTTTTGCTCGAGGCCAAGGAGGGCTTGGCGCTCATCAACGGCACCCAGTACATGGCGAGCCTTGGCGTGCTCTCGCTCGTCGAAGCCGAAGAGCTCTGCACGTGCGCGGACATCATCGGCGCGATGAGCCTCGAGGCCCTCAAGGGGACCGCGACGCCCTTCGATGCACGCCTCCAAGCCGCTCGTCCGCACCCGGGGCAAGCGACCGTTGCGGGGAACCTTCGGCGTCTGCTCAGCGAGAGCGCGATCGCCGACAGCCACCGCGATTGCGAGAAGGTGCAAGACCCTTATTCGCTCCGCTGCATGCCACAGATTCATGGCGCCACGCGGGACGCCCTCGCGTGGGTTCGCGCGGTGCTCGAGCGCGAGATCAACTCGGTCACGGACAACCCGAGCGTCTTCCTCAAAGAGGGCGGCTTCGACCTCCTGAGCGGCGGCAACTTCCACGGCCAAATCCTCGCGCTCGCGCTCGACCTCGCCGCGATGGCCCTCGCCGAGCTCGCCAACGTGAGCGAGCGTCGCGTCGAGCAGCTCGTGAACCCGGCGCTCTCGACGGGGCTCACGCCGTTCCTTGCGGCGGGCAGCGGGCTCCACTCGGGCTTCATGATCGCGCAGGTCGCGGCGGCGAGCCTCGTGAGCGAGAACAAGGTGTTCGCGCACCCGGCGAGCGTCGACTCGATCCCGTCTTCCGCCGGGCGAGAGGATCACGTGAGCATGGGCTCCGTGAGCGCGCGGAAGCTGCGCATGGTCGTTGCGAACGTGCGCAAGGGGCTCGCCCTCGAGCTCATGGTCGCGGCGGCCGGCGTCGATCAGCGTGCGCCCCTCGCGCCGAGCAAGGGCGTGCGTGCGGCGCTTGCGTCGGTGCGCTCGCTCGTGGCGCCCATGGTGGGCGATCGCATCCTCGCGGACGATGTGGAGGCCCTGGAGCGTGCCCTCGAGCGCGAGCAGCTGCGCCGCGCGGTCGAAGGTGCCATCGGGGTGCTGGCCTGAGCAAAGCGCGGCCGCGCATGCCGGTTTCGTGAATTCCCCGCGCCGGTCGCGTATGGTCGGCGCATGGCCTCTTGGCGGAACGGCAGACGCAGCGGATTTAAAATCCGTAGCCCGCGAGGGCGTGAGGGTTCGAGTCCCTCAGGGGCTACTTCGTGCCCCTCACGCTTACGGGTCGAATCCGTCCTCCCGCGGGAATGATCGCGGCGGCGGCGCGTTCTAGGAGCACGCGCGTCGCTCGCGGGGCACCGTCGTGCCTCCCTCCTCGCTCCCTCCGAAGCCCCGGGGGCGGCGCGCGTGTTCTCTCCCCCTGGCGCTAGCGGCGCGGGTACGTGACGCGTGCGATCGCGTCGACGGCCTCTTGCGGTCCCCGTGCGCGATCGAGCTCGTTCGCAACGGCGCGCAGCGAGGGGCCGTCTTCGTCACGTGCGAGCGGGTGGCGCGCGGCCCAGCCGACGACCGCGTGCGTGTCTTCCGTTCCGAGCTGTCCCCGGCGCGCACACACGAGCGCGAGGGGCGCTTCGGCGTCCGCGCATCGCTCGAGGACGCGCCTCGCGAGCGGCGCATCCGGGCCGTCGAGGGCGCTCACCCATGCGAGGGGGCAGCTCGCCGCGGCCAAGCGCGCGACGTCGCTCTCGGCTCCGCGGGCGCGCGCTCCCGCGAGGAGCACGTCGAAGGAAGCAAGCCTCGGCCCACGCGCCGCCGCGGTGAGGACGGCCGTGCACGCGGGGCTCGAATCCTCCGTGGCGGCGGTCGTCGGCGACCCCTGGCGACACCCGAGCGCGAGGGACGCAAGGAACGCGACGGCCATTCCTGCTTGACAAAGTCCCCGACGATCCTGCATGATTCGCGTCCCGAGTGAGCCCAGGTAGCTCAGTTGGTAGAGCAGGGGATTGAAAATCCCCGTGTCGGCGGTTCGATTCCGTCCCTGGGCACAATCGACGAAAGACGCTGGAAGCCTCGCTCCCAGCGTCTCTTCGTTTGGGGCGGGTCCGCCGCCGCTCAGGGTTGCTGCGCGTCGGTCTGCTTGTCGACGTAGTTCGAGATGTGCGGGCCGTAGTCGTCGCCCGCGATGCCGCTCGTGCCCTCGATGCCGTTCGCGTTCTCGACGGTGAAGGTCTGAGCCTTCGGCACGTTCACGTTCGCGTAGGCCTGCACGTCGCTCGCCTCGTTGCCGTAAGCCGCAACGATCTGCCAGCCGTAGTCGTTCACCACGGTCTGGAGCGCCTTGGTCTTGTAGTCGACGGCGGCGGCGCCGGTGACGAAGTTCTTCGCGGTGATGATGGGCCCGAAGTTGATGCCCTTGTCGCGGAGCCACACGCGCGAGGCGTCGCGGAAGTTGTCAGGGCGCGCGCTCAAGAAGACGACGCGGTAGCCCTTCGAGGACCACTTCATGATCATCTCGGAGGCGCTCGGGTGCTCCTTGGGCACGTAGGTCGGCTGCGTGACCTGCGTCTGGAACTCGGCGTTCGCCGTGGTGAGCGTGCCGTCGATGTCGGTCACGACGATCTTGGTGCCGCGCGGCCACGCGAAGATGCCGTGCTGCGCGCACGAACCGTCTCCCTCGAGCAGCACGTAGCCGAACCCCGAGCCCTTCGCTTGCTGCGCGGTGGGGACAGCGAAGGAGTAGTTGCCGTTCGCGTCGGTGTCGACGCTCGCGCCGCTCTGCTCCCACGCGCCGCCTGCACCCTGCACCCAAAGGCTGACCTTCTCGCCCGCGAAGACCTTGCCGACGATGTAGTTCGAAACGCCGCGTTGCATCTTCCCCTTGAGCGGACCGAGGGCGCTCGGGAGGCCGTACGCGTCCTGGTCTTCGTTCATGAAGAGCTTCCCGGTCTCGAGAACGTTCTGGGAGTCTTCGTTCACGAAGCCCTTCGCGGTCGTCGGGAACGGGCACTTGATCGCCGTCGGGTTGTCGACCACGCCTGCGTCGGTCGTCGTGGGCGCGGCGCCGCCTTCGTCTCCGCGGCAGGCCGCGAGCGCGAGGGTGGCGAGTGCGAGCGAAATGCGAATCGTTGCAGTCTTCATGAGCGTGCCTTCGTCGGAGGGGGTGCGAAGCGATCAGAACCAGCCGAGCTGGCCGAAGACGAACACGGCGTCGCCCACGGGGTTTCGTGCAGCGCCCGTCGAGTCTTTGGCGCCCTCGAGGAAGTCCGTGCGGCGCCACATGGCCGAGACCTTCGCCCGGTGCGCGTTGAAGTACGCGGTCATGCCGACGTCGTAGAGGCGCTGGTTCGCGAACTCGGGGAGCCACAGGTTTCGGACGTCGTCGGTCGTACCCGTGGTGCCAAGCGTGTCGTTGAGGTCGTGCTGCTCGAGGCGCGCGACGGGCTCGAGGGCGAAGGGGAGATCGAGCGGGAGCACGTAGCCGGCCTGCACCGAGAAGACGCTGCGCTCGAACTTGCTGCCGTCGGTGCGCTTCACCCACCCGTGGATCGTCTCGCCGCGGAACGAGAACCCGAGCACGTGGGCGCGCACGTCGCCCGCCAGGCGCAGATCTTCCGACCCGTTGTCGATCGCCGTGAACGCAGCGCCCGAGCGCGATTGGCGATCGGTGTACGCCGTGCCGCCGCCGACGACGAAGCGGAACGGGCTTCGCTTGAGATCGGGTTCGCCGAGCGGAACCTCGCCGAGCGGGCCCACCTCGGCGCGACCCGAGAAGAGAAAATGCTTGTTCGCGTTGAACTGCACGTTCTCGCCTTCGCCGTTCTGCATGGCGGCCCAGAGCCCGACGTACGCGCTGCCCAGGTCCAAGTGCGAGCGCAGGCGCACACCGCGGTCACGGTTGTAGAAGAGATCGCGCAGGCCCGGCGCGACGAGTGCAAACTGCATCTGCGACTCGGGCGTGAGGCACGAGAGCGCCATCGGCACTTTCATTTGGCCCACGTCGACCGAGAAGAGCCCCTTCTTGACCTCGACGGTGCCGAAGACGTCCTGCACGAAGAACGCGCCACGGCTCACCTCGAAATCGAGGACGAGCTTCGCCTCGATGTCTTCACCCAGCTGCTGCGTGCCGCGCCCGAGGAGGCGCGCGTTGCCGAACTCGAAGCCGGACGGATCTTGCTGACCGACGTAGCTCGTGGGCGTGCGGTACGAGAAGCCGCTCTGCACGTAGGTGCCCATCGCGAGGTGCGTCGTGTCTCCGACCGCCGCGGAGGGGAGGGACGGCGAGTTGGCGTTCGAGTCGACGACCTGGGCCGCCGCAGGCGAGGCGAGGAGGAGACCGGCGACGACGAGGGATGCGGCTTTCGGCATGGCGCGAGGCTACTCAATCCGCGCGGCAAAGACAGATTCGAGGAACGCGAAAATCGGCGTGCGCCAGCCCGGCGTGAGCGTGGGGATGTGCGGGCCCCCCACCGCGCGAAAGTGCCAAACCGGTGACGTCTTCGTGCAGCCCGGCGCGACCCAGCGCTCGGTCTCGTTGCCGATGGTGGAGCTCTGCAAGTCCAGCCGAAGCCCAGTGTCGGCGACGGGGCCCGTGCAACCGTTGCGCGACTGCCAGGTGCTCATCACCTCCGCGAGGGCCGGG